>JBQTKC010000028.1:0-3783 GCA_052386575.1 Beijerinckiaceae bacterium | reverse complement strand
ATCATGCGAATGGCGTCGGAAACCGACAGGCCCATGTTTTCGAGAACGTGGGCGGCTTCCTTTTTTACCCGCTCGTCAATTCTGGCTCGCACAATCGTATCAGTCGCCATGGCAAACCCTCCTTGTAACTACATTGTAGCCACAGCTAGCAAAGATTGCAAGGATTTTGCTCCACATGCTGACTCGCGCCTCGGAAGCGGAAAGATTGACCGGGTCCGTTAATTAATGCTGTGTAGGTCTCAATTTTAGGCCAGCTTACCGAAGCGATCGACTATCAAAAAGACATGGACTCTGAGCGCTATAACGCCCGCGTCGCGGAACCCAAATGGCAAAGGATTTGGGAGGAGAGGGAAATCTTCCGTACACGGAACGAGGATCCGCGCGAAAAATATTACGTCCTGGAGATGTTTCCTTATCCTTCCGGCCGCATCCACATGGGTCATGTCCGCAATTATACGATGGGCGATGTGATCGCCCGCTACAAGCGCGCGCGCGGGTTCAACGTACTCCATCCGATGGGGTGGGACGCGTTCGGCATGCCGGCCGAGAACGCCGCCTGGCACAACAAAAGCCATCCGGCGGACTGGACTTATGCCAATATCGCCGCCATGCGCGGCCAGTTGAAGGCGATGGGCCTTTCGCTCGATTGGTCGCGCGAGATCGCGACCTGCGACCCCGCCTATTTCAAGCATCAGCAAAAGATGTTTTTGGATTTTCTCGACGCAGGCCTGGTGGTGCGCAAGAAATCCAAGGTTAATTGGGACCCGCTCGATCATACGGTGCTGGCCAATGAGCAAGTGATCGACGGGCGCGGCTGGCGCTCCGGCGCGCTTGTCGAGCAGCGCGAGCTGACCCAATGGTTTTTCAAAATCACCGATTACGCCGATGATCTGTTGGCGTCCCTCGACGAGCTGCCCCGCTGGCCGGAAAAAGTCCGCCTCATGCAGGCGAATTGGATTGGCCGCTCGGAAGGGCTTGCACTGCGCTTCAAGTTGGAGCCTGCGCCGGAGGTCGTAACCCGCGAGGTCGAAGTCTATACGACAAGGGCCGACACGCTGTTCGGCGCCAAGTTTTTGGCCATGGCCGCCGATCATCCCTTGGCGGCGGAAGCGGCAAGGACCGACAAAGGACTCGCCAGCTTCATCGCCGAATGCCATCATGGCGGCACATCCTCTGCGGAGATCGAAACCGCGGAAAAGAAGGGATATGATACGGGGTTCAAGGCGCGCCATCCCTTCGATCCGGATTGGAAACTGCCGGTTTATGTCGCCAATTTCGTTTTGATGGACTACGGCACCGGCGCGATCTTCGGCTGCCCCGCGCACGATCAGCGCGACCTCGAATTCGCCAACAAATATGGCCTTGGCAATACGCCTGTTGTCTGCCCGCCGGGCGAGAGCCCAGAAAATTTCAGCATCACCACGACCGCCTATGAAGGCGACGGCGTGTTGATCAATTCGCGGTTTCTCGATGGGATGACAACGCAAGCGGCGAAAGAAGAAGTCGCCCGGCGCCTCGAAGCAAAATACCTCGGCAACCGGCCGCAGGCCAGCCGCGAAGTCAATTACCGGCTGCGCGATTGGGGGATTTCGCGCCAGCGGTATTGGGGCTGCCCGATCCCGGTCATCCATTGCGCGGCCTGCGGCGTGTCGCCTGTTCCAGCCGCCGATTTGCCGGTCGAATTGCCGAGGGATATGAGTTTTGAAGAGCCGGGCAATCCGCTCGACCGGCATCCAAGCTGGAAGCATGTCGCGTGTCCCAAATGCGGCGCTCCGGCGCTGCGCGAAACCGACACCATGGATACTTTCGTCGATTCCTCCTGGTACTTTGCAAGGTTCACCGATCCGTGGAACGACGCGGCGGCAACCACCCCCGCATTGGTGCAAAAGTGGCTGCCCGTCGATCAATATATCGGCGGCGTCGAACACGCGATTTTGCACTTGCTCTATGCACGGTTTTTCACCCGCGCGATGCAGGCAACGGATCACGTTGGCGCGCTCAAGGAGCCTTTCGCAGGGCTCTTCACGCAGGGCATGGTCGTTCACGAGACATATCGTTCAAAGGCTGGCGTGTGGCTTAGTCCAGCTGACGTAATCATCGAGGCGGGACCCGATGGAAGGCGCGCCATCCACATCGAGAGCGGCGAGGAGGCGGAGGTCGGCGCGATCGAAAAAATGTCGAAATCGAAAAAGAACACGGTCGATCCAGACGACATTATTGCGGCTTACGGCGCCGATACCGCGCGCTGGTTCGTGCTGTCGGATTCGCCGCCAGAGCGCGATGTCATCTGGACCGAGGAAGGGGTGCAAGGTGCCGCGAAATTCGTTCAGCGCTTGTGGCGGCTTGCGGGCGAGCTCACACGGCTTGCGGCACCGGCCGGAACGGCGCCGCCCGCAAATCCCTCGCTCGCCGCGGCAGGACTCCGCAAGGCGGTCCACATGAGCCTGATCAAGGTCGAGGAGGATATCGAGCGGCTGCGGTTCAACCGCGCCGTCGCGCAAGTGCACGATTTGGCGAACAAACTTTCGGGAGTGGTCGGCGCGGTCGAACGCGAGTCTGTAGAGCCCGGCATGCGCGCCGCCTTCCGCGAGGCCGCGGACATATTGGTGCTGATGATCGCGCCGATGATGCCGCATCTTTCCGAGGAATGCTGGGCGGCTCTCGGCCACAAGAATTTGGCGGCCGAGGCGGCCTGGCCCGTTGCCGACCGGGCGCTCGTCGTCGAGGATACGATTGCGCTGCCGGTCCAGGTCAATGGGCGGAAGCGCGCGGATCTTGTTGTCGCGCGCGATGCCGGCCGGGCGGCGATCGAGGCGGCCGTGCTGGCGCTCGAGCCAGTTCGCCGCGCGCTCGACGGCAGGCCCGTGAAAAAAATCGTCATCGTTGCGCAAAGGATCGTCAATGTCGTTGGTTGAATTTTGGCCGCATCGCCCTGCGCTCCTGCGGATATTCGCCGCGCTCTCAATGAGCAGCGCACTTTCCGGCTGCTTTCAGCCGCTCTATGGGCCTCTTGGCTCGGGCGGCGATGTCGCCTCCGAATTGCAGGCCATCGCGGTCGAGCCGATCCACAACCGGCTCGGCCATTACCTCGGCAATGAACTCATCTTCGGGTTCAATGGCACTGGATCGCAAGTACCTGCAAAATACCGGCTCTTCGTCACCGAGACAGAGTATGGGCAGAATCCCTTGCTCGATACGGTGAGCGGATATCCGAGTGCCGCAAACGTCGTGGTGAACGCGGATTACCGGCTGATGCTGGCCGGGGGCGGCGAGCCAATCGCCAAGGGCAAGGCGACCGTGGTTGCAAGCTACGACCGGACGAGCCAAAGGTTCTCCAATCTTCGTGCCGCGCGCAATGCCGAGATCCGCGACGCGAAAAGGCTCGCCGACGAGATCCGCATCCGCGTCGCGGCAGCATTAGCCGCGCGGGGATAGGAAGCGGAAGGGTTTCGTTTCGGCGGCCGTCTTTGTGAGCGATTGCACGACGACAATACCAATTAACGTCGACGCCAGTATATCTTAAAAGCAGATTGACAGTTGGGCGGACACGCCCGTCAGGAGCGGAGACGGCGATTGACTGTAATGCAAACAGAAGTTTTCGAGGCGTTCCGCGCCATCGACATCCCAGAAGACAAGGCTCTGAAAGCCGCTGCCGCTCTAAGAGTCCGTCTCGAAAGTTCATGAAGGATTACAAAGCTTTCTGAGCATGAGCCGGATAGAGGCGAAGCGAAGGAATGTGAGGGCGCTGAGGTTGAGATTTTCCCAGTCCTTGGCCAATCTGCG
>JBQTKC010000027.1:0-3799 GCA_052386575.1 Beijerinckiaceae bacterium | reverse complement strand
GACCGAGGCCTATGTGATCCGTGCAACCGATCGCCCCTCATTTAAGAAGGCCCACGTCGATCAGATTCGTCTGTTCGAGTCGGCCGACGAGAAGAGAACAGGGTCAGACTGACGAGCGTCCCAGGCCCGCCGGCGGCGACTGCATCGCGTGCCACTTCCCACCCGAACCACATCTGGAACGGCTTTCTCACGTATTCAGCGGTCGCCCGATCGCTTGCCAATGGGTTATTGCCCAGCCTGGGGGCCGAACCCCCGCTAGCTCAGTTGTACACAACGCCGATTGACGCCCCAAAATTGCACATGGCGGCGCCTCCCCGGTTAAGCGCGGCCGCCGGCTCCTTCGTTGCCGTCAAAGCGCCAAATAGGGTTTCAGTGGCAGCGGACGTTGCGGCCATCACGCTTCAGCCTATCTGGAAGCCAAGTCCGATGGGCGTGTTGCCCGCCGCGAAACAGCCCCTTTCGACCATTGAATTTTAGCGGGCGCGTGCGCATCGTTGCCGGAACCCGCATAAGCGGCAACTGGCGACGAGGAGGACCGGCCATTGTGCAATTTGTATTCGGTGACGAAGGGCCAGCAGGCGATTCGCGAATTCACTGGAGCCATGCGGGACAAGACCGGCAACTTGCCGCCGCTCCCCGGCATCTTTCCAGATTATGCCGCGCCCATAGTCCGCAACCAGCCCGAGGGTCGCGAGCTTACGATGGCGCGGTGGGGCATGCCCTCGCCTGTCTTTGCGCTAAAGGGCAGGAAATCCGATCCAGGCGTGACCAATGTCCGCAACGCCATCTCCCCGCATTGGCGGCGCTGGCTCGGAATCGAGAACCGCTGCGTGGTGCCGTTCACGAGTTTTTCCGAAAACGAAACGCTGCCGGACGGAACGCACCCTCCCGTCTGGTTCGCCTTCGACGAGACGCGGCCCTTGGCGGTCTTTGCCGGCATCTGGACACGCTGGACCTCCATCCGGAAAGTCAAGGAAGGCGCGACGACAAACGACATCTTCGCGTTTCTGACGACTGGGCCGAACAAGGAGGTCGGAGCGGTCCACCCGAAGGCGATGCCAGTCATTCTGACAACCCTTGAGGAAATCGAACTCTGGATGAATGCGCCTGCCGGGGAAGCGCTCAAGCTGCAAAGGCCGCTACCCGACGATGCCCTCAAGATCGTCGCGAGGGGGCAAAGACAAGATGGGGGTGGCCACGCGGCCTGATGTTCATGCTCGCATCGGGCAGTGATCTCGCCAAGGCGAGAAGCGCTCGAAGCGCTTCAGCCCGCGGGCGCGGCGGCGTAAGATAATCCGTGTCGGCATGAGGCGCGCGCTTGTCTCATTAAAGCCGCATTGCGGAAGCCAGCGGCGCCGCGCCAGCCCCGGAACATGCTGACGGCGTAGCGTTCCAATTACCGCCCGGGCGCACCCCCGGCCGAGCGGATTTGCTGCGATAGGCGAGCCATTTGCCCTAAAAGCGCTTCCGCCGGATTCTTGCCTTTTTGTTTTCGCATTGACAAAATACGAAGACGGTCAGCTTGCTAGAGCGTTTGGCGCGATCGAAACTCGAGCCGCGCCAGTTCGACAGGAGAAAACGGATGTTTCGAAAAGGTGGTTTGCACGCCGTCGCCATTTGCGTCTTCCTTTTTGGAATTTCCGTTCAAGCTTCCGCTGTTTCGTTCTTCGCCAAAATCGTGCCGGAGGCTGCGCCGCTCGATGTCGTGCCGGTGGTCGTCTTCGGCAAGAACAGCCGGCGCGACATGGAGGAGTTCGCGGCCGAGCAGAAGCTCGACGCGGCCGAGCTTCGTGCACGTTTCGCGGGCTCCGGCCTCATCGAATGCGGCGATGCGCATGGCGCAGGCCAGCTCACACTCGCCAATGACCTCATTACAACCGCGGCACATGTATTTTTCGACGAACAGGGCGTCCCGCGAGCAAAGACGTGCTTTTTTTCCATCGAGACTCACGGCAAGGAAAAAAGGGTGCCGATCGATCTCGCTTCGATCGTTGCGGGCAGCATCAATCCTTACGCGGTCGCCGCGGTTCATGACTGGGCCGTTGCGCGTTTGACGCATCCAATCGAAGACGTAACCCCTTATGGCCTTGCCGACGCGGCGCGCTCCAACTCGCCGGTCGAGTTCGTCGCGCGCGGGCACATTGACTGGGGCGAAGGACGCAGACTTTCGATGGAAAAATGCCTCCTGCACGAACAATTGGCGGCGGGCGCGGAAGGAACAAGGGAATTCTCGTTCGATTGCGAGACCGGGGACGGAGCCTCCGGCGGCGCGCTCGTCATGGGAACAAACAATCCGGCGATCGGCGCGATTTTGGTCGGCTGGCGCAGCAACAAACCGTTCCGTTCGGCGCCGTTTTCCCGAACCCATTATAATTTCGCGGTGACCATTGAAGGGGCTTTCAAGAGAGCAGTCATCGCCGCCGCCAGCAAGGTCGTCGTCGCCAAATAAAGCCGCGTAGCGGGAAAAAAGCCGGCTGCCGTCTTTTAATATGTCCGGGCACTCGTTAGACGTCCTCGGCTGCCGCGCCTTGGCGCCGGCTCACCACCGCATCAAGGCGCTGCCCCACGTCATTCCAGCCCCGATCGCCATCATCGCGATAATATCGCCTGGCTTCAGGCGGCCCGCCCGGTTGGCCTCGTCGAGCGAAATCGGCAGCGAGGCGCTTGACGTATTGCCGTAACGATCGAGGTTCAGCCAGCATTTTTCGAGCGGAATGCCGAGCCTCTCGAGCACCGATTCGACAATCCGGGCGTTGGCCTGATGCGAGACAATGTGGTCGATGTTGCCGACCGTCAGCCCGTTAGCCGCAAGCGCTTCAAGCAGCGCTTGCGGCAGCACGCGGACGGCGAACTTATAAATCTCGCGCCCGTTCATCGCGATCCTGTGCATGTTCTTGGCAAGAACTTCCGCGGACTGCGGATGCTGGCTGCCGCCACCCGGTATCGACAAGAGTCCGGCGGCGGTTCCGTCCGAATGCAGATGCGTCGACAGGAGGCCTCGTCCTCGATCGCGCGCCGGTCCGACAACCATAGCGCCCGCCGCGTCGCCGAACAGCACGGACGTGTTGCGATCGCTCCAATCGACGAGTCGGCTCAAAAGCTCGGCGCCGATGACGAGCACCCGCTGGGCCTTGCCGCTTTTTACGAATTGGTCGGCGATGCTCAACCCATAAAGGGAGCCGGCGCAAGCAGCGGAAACGTCGAAGGCGAAGGCGCGCGCCGCGCCGAGCTTGGCTTGCACGATAACCGCACAGGAAGGCATCGGCATGTCGGCCGAGACCGTGGCGACTATGATCATGTCGAGATCTTCGGCTCTCGTGCCCGCCATCGCAAGCGCGTGCCGCGCCGCGACAACAGCCATATCCGAAGTGACTTCTCCTTCCGCCGCGATCCGGCGCTCCTTAATGCCTGTGCGCTCGCTAATCCAGGCATCGGTCGTGTCGACCAGTTTTTCAAGATCTTGATTCGTCAAAATCCGTTTCGGACAATAAGCGCCGGTTCCGAGAAGGTGCGAGCGTAACAATAGACCCTGCCCCCTTTTTGCCACCGCAATGGAGCCCCACGGGAGGCCTCGGCATTGGGCGCATCAATCAAATACGCCCAAACCGCAGGCTTCGCCAGTCGCTCCTGGCCCCTCCGCGGGAAGAAGTTGGGGGGAACTGTCAACACTCATAAGGGGACCTCGAGGAATTTAAGCTTTTGATGCGGCGGAGGTGAAAGAAGGCCTGTTTGGGGAGCCGCGGCGTCGTGTTGCACCGCGAAGTTCGCCGCCTCCCCGCCGCGGCGCCCCCGTCCGGAG
>JBQTKC010000026.1:0-4360 GCA_052386575.1 Beijerinckiaceae bacterium | reverse complement strand
GCCGCCGCTTCCAGCATCCAAAGCTCGTCTGATTGCGGCAGCCGCGTAAAACTTTCCAACGGCGGACCGGGAAAGGGATAAGCGTAGGGGTTGATGCCGGTTGAGAGATCGAGCCAGGGTTCTGGCGCCAGCGGGTAGGCTTTTCGCGCGGCAAAGAGATCGCCGCCATGCTCGCCAAACAGCACCTCTCGCAATTCGGGATAGGAAGTCTCACCCATGGATTTGGCCGCAACCCTAAAACTCGCGGCGCTCAGTGTCGCCATGGAAGCCTGCCTTGGCTATCCGCAAGGCTTGTTTCGCGCGATCGGCCATCCGGTCACTTGGACCGGCCGGCTGATTGCTCTCGGCGACCGCTACTTGAACCACGCGGATCGATCCTTTGCCACGCGCCGTGCCCTCGGATTTGCAGCGCTCGTCTTGCTTTTAGCGATTGCTGGCGGCGCCGCCTATTTTTTCTGCCGCGGGCTTGCGAGTTTGGACCTTCCGGGACCGGCGAGCTTGGCGCTCAGCGCACTTGCCGCTTCGAGTTTTATCGCGCAACGCAGCCTCGATGCCCATGTCCTTGCCGTCGCGGAGGCTCTTGCCGCCGGACTGGAATCGGGCCGCGCGGCGGCGGCAAAAATCGTTGGCCGCGATGTCGCGAGGCTTGACGAAGCAGGCGTCGCCCGCGCCGCGATCGAGAGCCTTGCCGAGAATTTTTCCGACGGTATCGTCGCGCCAGCCTTTTGGCTGGCACTCGGCGGGCTTCCGGGAGGCGCCTGCTACAAGGCCATCAACACCGCCGACAGCATGATCGGCCATCGCACGGAGCGTTATGCCGCTTTCGGCTTCGGCGCGGCGAAACTCGACGATTTTGTCAATTTTTGTCCGGCGCGGTTATCCGCCTGTCTGGTCATTATCGCGGCATACTTTGCCCCGAGAGGTTCGCCCCAGGCCGCGTGGCGCACAATGCGGCGCGACGGGCGCGGACACCCTTCGCCCAATGCCGGCTGGCCGGAGGCGGCATTCGCGGGCGCGCTCGGCTTGCGGCTTGGCGGCCCGCGCGTCTATGGCGAAGTCATCGTCGATGACGCCTGGATCGGCTCGGGTAGGGCGCCGTCCGCCGGAGACATAAGGCGAGCGCTCGTCCTCTACCGGTTTGCCTGCGGCGTCCATTGGGCGGCCTTGACTTTGCTGGCGCTTGCTATCGCGCAAGCGTAAGAAGCCGGTCGAGGTCGATGCGCGCTTCAAGGTGTGAGGCGACCGCATCGAGCGCGGCGTCGAGAGACTCGTCATAGGAGACGCCCGAACCCTTGCCCCCGAGGCGAGCGAGAAGCGCGCTGCGTTGCGCGGCGTCAGCGAAAAGCCCGTGCACATAGCAGCCGCTAACCCGGCCATCGGCCGACGCCGCGCCGTCGGTGCGTCCATCGGAAAAACGCAAAACGGGCCGCCCGCAATCCGGCCCAAAACTGCGGCCCATATGCATTTCATAGCCGCTGAAAGGCGCGCCGTTTCGCGCGCCAACGCCATGCACCGGGGCAAGCATTTTGCTGCCTTCAAGCTCGGTTTCAATATCGAGCAGGCCTAGCCCCGCCGCCTCGCCAGGCGGTCCCTCGACGCCTCCCGGATCGCGGATTGTCTTGCCCAGCATCTGATAGCCGCCGCAAAGGCCGAACACATGGCCGCCGTGCCGACGATGCGCGAAGAGATCGATATCAAAACCCTCGCGCCGGAAAACCTCAAGATCGGCGATCGTCGTTTTCGAGCCGGGCAGAATGACGAGTGCCGCCTCGGCAGGCAGGGCTTTGCCGCTTCTAACCATGACAACACGAACCTCGCCCTCCAAATAAAATGGATCGAGATCGTCGAAATTGGCGATGCCAGGCAGAACTGGGACGGCAATAGTGATTGGCCCCCCGCGAGGCCTTGGCGCCGCAAGCCCGAGCGAATCCTCCTCCGGCAAACGTGCCGCTTCCGCGCAAAAAGGAATAAGCCCAAGGCTTCGCCAACCGGTCAAATCCGCGATTGTTTGCATGCCGCTCGCAAACAAGGCCGGATCGCCGCGAAACTTGTTGACAAGAAAGCCTTCGATCATTTTGGCGTCGGCCGGAGCGAGCACGGCCTTGGTGCCTACGATCTGCGCGATGACGCCGCCGCGATCGATGTCGCCCGCCAAAATCACCGGAACGCCGGCGGCGCGGGCAAAACCCATATTGGCGATATCGTTTTCGCGCAGATTGATTTCCGAAGCACTCCCCGCGCCTTCGGCGAGGACAAGGTCCGCGTCTTCGCAAAGCGCTTTGAAACTGCCGAGCACGGCGGGCAGAAGTTTTGGTTTCAGGTCCTGATACTCCCGTGCAAGCGCCTGGCCGATCACCTTCCCGCGCAGAACGATCTGCGCGCCATGCTCGCTTTGCGGTTTTAAGAGGATAGGGTTCATGTCGACGCTCGGGGGCACGCCGCAAGCTCTTGCCTGCGTCGCCTGGGCGCGGCCGATTTCGCCGCCATCTGCCGTCACCGCGGCGTTGTTCGACATGTTTTGCGGCTTGAACGGGCGCACCCTTAGTCCACGATTGCGATAGGCGCGGCAGAGTCCAGCGACAAGCAGCGACTTGCCAACGCCGGAGCCGGTGCCTTGCAGCATCAAACTCTTGGCCCGCGTCATGCTCAGAACTCGATTCCCTCTTGCGCCTTCACACCGGCCGCGAAGTGATGTTTTATGAGGCTCATCTCTGTCACAAGATCGGCGGCGTCCAACATTTCGGGCGCCGCATTGCGGCCGGTGACGACAATGTGGAGTTTTGGCCTGCGCGCTCGCAGCGCGGCGACGACCTCGGCTAGGGGAAGATAATCGTAGCGCAAGGCGATATTCAATTCGTCGAGAATGAGAAGTCTTATTTTGGGATCGGCGATCAGCTCTCGCGCCTTCGCCCAAGCCGCTTTTGCGGCTGCCACGTCCCGCGCGCGGTCCTGCGTCTCCCAGGTAAAGCCCTCGCCCATCGTGTGCCAAGCGAGCTGATCTTCGAAACGGGCGAGCGCGCGGCGTTCGCCGGTGTCCCAGGCGCCCTTGATGAATTGCACGACGCCGCAAGGCCAGCCATGGCCGAGCGCGCGCAGCAAAAGCCCGAAAGCCGCCGTGGACTTGCCCTTGCCCTTGCCGGTATGGACGATGAGAAGGCCTTTTTCGGTGATCGTCTTGGCGGCGACCTCGGCGTCCTGCGCGGCCTTGCGCTTGGCCATTTTTTGCCTGTGGCGAAGGGCCTCGGCGTCGTCTTGCAATTCAGTCGTCGGAATTTCGATCATGTTAGGGCTACGATCGCTGTTGTGCCTAGTTTCCGGTCCCGTTCGAGCGGCTCGACTACAGTCTTGTCGTGCCCGCGGGAAAGCGCGGCTACGCCGCGATTCCTTCAACCGTCAAACGATGCACGTCGGTACGATGGCTCGCATGCTCAAAGGTGATTGCGCATACATTGCCATCGGCATCCAGGTCCAAAATCGTGTTTTCATCAAGGTCCTTGGACAGAGCAATATCGCGATCGCGGAACTCGATGTACAGAGTGTCGGTATCCGGAAAATATTGAACTTTCATGGTTTGTACCCTCGATCGAAGAATGCATTATGCACGGTCTCCCGGTCCGGCAATAGGATAACCCGGAGGTATCGGCCTTCCATCTCGTCGATTCTCGTCCAGCGCCGGACTCGACCGTCAGCCTGGACGTACTCGCGCTCCGCGAGGCGATGGCGCGCAAAATCCATTTGTCCTGGATTATCGCACGGCCGGGACGAGACCGGATTGCTGCAAAATACTTCGTAACCTTCACGAAACGAGTTTCCTTGCGGCGCGGGCGCATCGAGCGGGCTAAGCGAACCAGGCCGTCTCCAGCCGCGCCATCTCTGTCTCGAACTCGAATCGTAGTTGGGCGCCTTCGTCCTCGGGCAGAAAAAGCGTCATCTGCGGGAAAATGGTGCGGTAGAGCGAAACACGCGCCGGCTCCCAGGGGGATGTTTGCGCCGCCCGCGCCTCGGAGAGGATTTTGTGCAGCCGCGCGCGCACCTTATCGGGATTGGGACGATAGGCGGGAGCGGCCTCCGCGCCGAACAGGTCGGGCTGCGATTCCGTTACAAACAAGTCCGATTGAGTGCCGCGAGCCATGAATTCACCGCTCGGATGAGACGAATGACGCGGATTATGCACCCATGCACCGGCCGAGGCGAGCTTTGCGTAAAGTTATCCCCGGCCGGGAAAAGCAGCTAGGTAGGCCTCGTCGATCTTCGCCATCTGTTCGATGGTGAAGGCGAGGCTGTCGGCGATGGCCGACACGTGATCAATTTCCTCGAGCGTGAGCTTGCGGCCTCTGCGCGATTTCAGGTATTTGGCGAG
>JBQTKC010000025.1:0-1953 GCA_052386575.1 Beijerinckiaceae bacterium | reverse complement strand
ATCTCGTCTCGGTAGTCCGGGATCCGAGCAATGCCTTGCGCGACTGCCAGCCGGCTGCCGAGGTCCTGGGCAATGCGGTAGACTTCCGTGTGCCGCACCTTCGAACGGGACAGACCGCGGTCGTGATAGAACTCTCCGACAAGTTTCATCCAAACATTGGCGAACTCGTGCCATGGAGGTGCACGATCGGCGCGTTGCTTTATGCTCTTAAGCAACCTCCGCTCATCTGCGTCCATTTGACCTAGCGAGAACTCGCGTCCCTTAAGATCAACGTACCGGTCATCCAGACTCATTTCCTCTCGCCTCTATGAATTCGACCTGGCCGGCGACGCTCAGGTAAATGCTCTTCTGAGCAAAGACCTCACACGCCTCCGACAACAGCGCTCGTAGCTGTTTGAGCCTTCTGCGCGGGAGGACGACGGTGTACTTGTACGACCTGTCGCTCACCTTCCGGCCAGTATCCGTTGCCGGACGTAGTTATCCCCCCTCAAGCCGCAACATAAGGTTGGACTTCTTGTTCTAGGCGGGAAGCTAGCGCGTGTTGCGCTTGGAGCAGGTCGTACCGCGTTTGGAGGTTTAACCAGAACTGAGCTTCCATCCGAAAGAAGTGACCTAGCCGCAGGGCCGTATCGGCGGTGATGGAGCGCTTGCCCTGAACGATTTCGCTGATGCGCCGTTGGGGGACGCTGATGTCTTTCGCTAATCGATATTGTGTGATGCCCATGGGTTTGAGGAATTCTTCCAAGAGGATTTCACCCGGATGTATGGGCTCAAAATCGCGCTGACTCATAAACCGAACTCAATGATAGTCCACAATCTCGACGTCATAGGTATCGCCGTCCTTCCACACGAAACATAGCCGCCATTGCTCGTTGATGCGAATGCTATATTGACCTGCTCGATGCCCGCTAAGCTTCTCAAGCTTATTGCCCGGAGGCACTTTCAGAGACTCCAGCCGAGTCGCCGCGGACAACATTTCCAACTTGCGGGCAGCAGCTCGTTGGATATCCTGGGGTAAGCGCCGGGATAACCGACCTTCATAAATACCTCAGTCTCCTTACACTTGAAGGTCTTGATCACGAACAGATACTAACGACTGGCGCTACTATCGTCAATCGACGATAGTAGCGGCTTTCCCCTTTTGCAAGGGCTTGGTTATTCCCCGCACCGCTTCCCGATACTCCCTACTGGCAGCGGTCGAATTGGACGTCATGCGGCACGGTCTATACGCAAACGATGATTGCTTACGGCATTCGGCGTGTCGTCTTCTACGGTTAGCCCTGTGATCAACGAGATGAAGTGAAAGATGGGAGACTTGACCCCAAACTGCCGAGGATCTCATGCATATAGTTGATAGGCAGTGAGAAATGACCTTCATTCGGTAGCAAGCGCAGATCAGACCGAGGTAAGGCAGCGGCCAGGTAGCGGGCGTGCGCGGGCGGCACTACCTGATCGCGGCCACCCTGCCAGAGTGTGACCGGCAGCGCGATGTTCGACAGATCAAAACCCCAGGGATTTGCGTAAAGCGCAAACTCATGCATCGCCGCGCGTGCTCCTTGCCGAAACGCTTCCCGCATGGAGGCCACAATCGGGGGGCGTATCTCGGGGCGCGTCAACACCGCGCGGTCGGCATCGTCGGCCAGCGCGGTGAGCAGGGAATAGGCGATTTCAGGATACTTGCCCATGAGGAAGGGTGGGCCGATGCCGTAGAGAGGCTTTAACAACCAGCGTGCCCGTCGGGCTAAAAAAAAGCCGAACCGGGCGTGCCAACGTTGTCCTTTAATCGCCCACGGCTCGAAGACCGGTCCGAGGCCACCGACGAGGGCGGCGGCGGTCAGCCGCTCGGGAATGGCGTGCGCGCACGCGAGCGCATAGGGGCCACCGCCGGAAACGCCCAGGATCGCAAAGCGCTCGGTACCCAAGACCTTAGCCAACTGGCTGAGGTCCCCCGGC
>JBQTKC010000024.1:0-4875 GCA_052386575.1 Beijerinckiaceae bacterium | reverse complement strand
TCCCATGGGCGTCTTCCAGGACAAGACCAGCATGGACCGCATCCTCTTCGCCGTCTTCATCCACGAAAACCGCTCACAAGGCATAAGCTCCCCTTTCCTGCTGACACAAACCTTTTGACGTCACCAGAGTGCGGGGAGAGCCTCTGGGGAGTTCGGGTTCAAGCGACCGCCGCCTGGGATATCCCAGAAGATGCGATAACTGTTCGCGGCCCGAGTGTTCGTTTAAAATGACCGCGGATAAGGTCGCCATGATATCGTAGCTTATGCGTCGGTTTAGGATTAGTCATCTCATGGAATATCACGCGGCATCGGCGAAACAGATGGCACAAATTCATCGGTTGCATTCGAGCCGGGTCAAACTTATATTTCATATTGGACTTGAGAAGACCGGAACGACGTCTTTTCAGAATTTTTGTACGCGTAATGCGCGACGGCTGTTACAGCACAAGGTATTATATCCAAAACGCTCTTCTGCTTTTTATGCGCTGAACCACGCCCCTTTGACCGCAAGCTATCTTCCGCCGGAAACACCTTACGATTTCCATCTTCGGACTAATGTAAAAAAGTCAGATATTGTGAACTCCATTAAGAATGAAATCGAGGAGTCCGGCGTAGATACAGTAATTATTAGTTCTGAACATCTATCTTCTCGCTTTCGGGCCCCCCAAATCGAAAATCTTGCTGACGATTTCAAAGAATATGAGTGCCAAATCCTTATCGCTTTGCGCGATCATTTGTCGCGAATTTTTTCGGCTTACTCCACACGTGTAATGAGCGGTTCGGACCAAACGCTCGACGAATACGCCGAGATGGTTTTGATGCCGGATGATCCCTACATGAGATATGCCGACATAATCAAAATGTGGGAGGCATCATTCGGCCGCGATAATGTAATCGTATTCGATTACAATAAAGACGTTATTAATTCTATTATGTCGAAAATTGGATTAGCGCATCTTAAGACTGAACTAAAAGATGTTCCAAAATACAACGTGGCGTCTGATGCGAATGTTATCGAGGCGTTGAGGCTAATCAATATAGCGTATGGCGAAAGTGCGCAAAAAAGTACAATAGCGTATCTTGAATCCATAAAATTTCAATTCGTAAGAGCGAAATTGAGAAAAAAATTGCAAGCCCAGAGTCATTGCTCTCATTGGAGGTTGAGCAAGCCATACCGCGAACAATTGCTTCGCATAGCGGAAGCTGACGAACTTTGGCTAGCAAAAAACCGCGCCATGACGGTTAGCTTAATCAAGCCAGGAGACTTGCCGGAGGCCGCTCCGGGGGACCTCCAACAGGAAGTTGCGAAGCTTTTGGCTAAAACTTTGACCCAAACAATTTGCGCACGATGGAGCCCGTATCGTTTTAACATGTTTTCATTTGCCGCCTTGGTTTTCATTCTCGAAAAATTGCGAAACATCAGACAGCGCTAATGCCGCCGGAGCCGCCATTCGCGCCGGTTTTGCCGCGGCGGAGCCGTTATCGAGTTCAAAACCCATTCACGCTCACCTCCCGCCATGCCGTGCGAGGATTGCTGTAGTTGCGGGCAGCAAACAATGCGGCGAGCCACTCAATGATGGTGCGCCTCAAGTTCGGCAGGCAGGGAGCGCCGCGAAAGGCCGCCGCCATCGAGCCATTTTCGCGTGCTCTCCTCGGCGCGCTGCATGAGATAACGCGACGCCGAGAAATCGTATGGCGACACGTTGAGCGGGCAGAGCGCCGGCACGATGCACACATCGATCTCGACCGCGAGCCGCTCGACATCGTGTATGAGGCGCCACTCGATCAATAGGGTGATTGCGTGCATGGCCTTGGCGATCGCTCCTTTCGGAGGCTCGTTTAAGGAGCAAGCATATCCAGTTGGAAGCACGATAATCCGTGCCGCTCCGAGGTCCGCCGCCGCCCAGATAGGAGAATGCCTGGCGATTGCACCGTCCATCAGCGTCTGACCGCCGATTTGAACCAGCGGGAAGATGCCCGGTATCGCGGCGCTGGCGAGGATGGCGTCGATCGCCGGTCCCTTCGAGAGAACAACCGCCATCCCGTCGGCGCTTGCCGCGGTGACGTGAACGGGAATCGCCGCGTCCTCCAGGCGCGCGTAGGCCAAGTTGTTCTCGATCAGTTGCCGCAGGCCGCCGGAATCGATGACGCTTTCTGGATGGCCGAGCAAACCGATTGCGCTTTTGAAGGTGACCGGAAAGACCTCTTTGCGCCGCAAGCCAGACCAGATTTCCGCGAGCCTTTCCACACCTTCCGCGTTCGGGGCTCCGGCGAAATAGGCGGCGTTCATCGCGCCCACCGACGCGCCAACCACGAAATCCGGCTGCACTCCTTCGGACACCAGCACGCGCAGCATGCCGACCTGGATAGCGCCGAGGCTTCCGCCGCCAGCGAACGCGAATGCCGTCTTCTGTCCGGTCCGGGTCATAATAGCCCGCTTCGAGTCTTGACGTCCGCGGACGGAAATCAGGCAACAGCGGCTTCGTCAATGGGCTGGCGCCGGTTTGCCACGCGCGGCTTTGCAAGATTGCCTTGCGTTGGCTCTGCAATTCCATTGACGCCCAAATTTTCCCATGTTATCCCAATCTTTCCCGCGCGGGGTCGAGGACGCGAGGGCTACGCGGCGCGGGCGGCGCTCGGCGCGGGGCGCAGGTGGGGTTGGGAGTGGACGATTCTGGGGGATTTCTCTCGAATTACACGAGCCGGCTCGATGCCAAGGGGCGGGTCTCAATTCCGGCGCCGTTCCGGGCGGTGCTTGGGCGCGACGGGTTCGAAGATCTCTATGTTCATCCCTCGCTCGATGTGGAAGCGGTGGATTGCGGCGGGAATGCCTTGCTGCGGGAAATTCACGAGCTGCTTCGGCCGCTTTCTCCCTATTCGGAGGAGCGCGATCTGTTTTCGACGGCTCTTATCGGCACCAGCGAGATCTTGAAGATCGACAAGGAGGGGCGTGTAACCTTAAGCGAAAGCGTCAAGGCCTATGCGGGCATCGGCACGGAGGTCACTTTCGTCGGGCATGGATTTAAATTTAGGATCTGGGAACCGGGACGTTTTCGCGCGCATTTGGCGGAGGCCAGAAGCCAGCTGCGCGATTACCGAAAGCAGCTCAGCTCCAGACACGTGGCGCCGGATTTTCCGCCGCCGCGGACACATGGAGCACGGGAATGACAGCGGGCCGCGGCGATGAGACTCATCTCGCTGCCGGCGGACCGGCCCGGCACATTCCCGTGCTTCGTGACGAAGTGATGACCGCGCTCGCGTTGCGGGAGGGCGGACTCTATCTCGACGGTACCTTCGGCGCCGGCGGCTATTCGAGGGCTCTGCTAGCGAAGCCCAACACCCGTGTTCTCGCACTCGATCGCGATCCTGCCGCAATTGAAGGCGGAGCCTGGCTCGCGGCAAAAGCGCGGGGACGGCTTTGTCTCGTAAAGGAGCGGTTTGGCAGGCTCGACCAAGCGGCGCGGCAGCATGGCTTTCTTGATTTCGACGGCGTCGTGCTCGACATTGGCATGTCGTCCATGCAAATCGACGACCCGGGGCGCGGCTTTTCCTTTTACGGCGACGGACCGCTCGATATGCGCATGGACGGCGAGGGAACGACGGCTGCCGAGCTTGTCAATGCCGCAGAGGAGACAACATTGGCCAATATTTTTTATTTTTTCGGGGAAGAGCGTGCGTCCCGCCGAATCGCCCGCGCCATCGCCACGGACCGCGCCACGATCCCTTTCACCTCGACACTGACGCTCGCCGCATTGATCGCCCGCGTCGCGCCAGGCAAACAAGGCGAGCCGCATCCGGCGACGCGCGTGTTCCAGGCACTGCGCATCGCGGTCAATGACGAGCTTGGCGAATTGGTGCATGCGCTCGCCGCCGCCGAGGCGATCTTGCGGCAGGGCGGCCGGCTAGCCGTCGTGACTTTTCATTCGCTTGAGGATCGTATCGTCAAGCAGTTTTTCGCTGGGCGTTCCGGCCGCGGCCAAACCTCCTCCCGGCGGCTGCCGCACGAGCTCGCGCCGCCGGCGCCAACCTTCAGCCTGGAAGGCAAGCAGCCGGTTCTGCCTTCGCTGCGTGAATTGCGTGCCAACCCGCGCGCGCGGTCGGCCAAGCTTCGCTACGGCGTGCGCACGAAAGCCCGCCCTCGCGGTCTCGACGAACGGCTGATGGCGTTTGCAAAACTTCCAGAAATTCATCTCGGAGCCCGCTGAATTGGTGCGGATATTAAATATTCTTGCGATCGCGGCGCTGATAGGTTCGGCGATCTACGCCTATACGATCAAATACGAGACAATCTTTCATGCCGAAACGATCGTGAAGCTCCAGCATGAAATCAAGCTGGAGCACGACCAAATCGGTACGTTGCGCGCCGAATGGGCGCATTTGGCGCGGCCGGAGCGCATCCAGGCGCTCGCCGACAGGTTCCTCGATTTACAACCGATCGCCCTAAACCAGATTGTCCGGCCGGAGGCCTTGCCGGGCAAAGCTCCAAGAGTCGATGCGATCGGACGGAAACTTGAAGCGCTCGGGTTGGGGAATTCGACGAATACCCCTGGCGACGCCAATGCGTTCGACGCCCCCGCGTCATCCACGCCGGCAAGATGACGGCGCGCAAATGGATGGAGATCGCGAAAAGATGAGCGCCGGCTTTGACTCTGGACACGATGGCGAGGCAAGCGGCGCGGCGGCCAGGCCCGCGGGCAGCCGTAGCATTCTTTCGGCAAGGGTCGGCAAAAGCGCGCCCCGCATCAGACTCGCGGCGTGGGTATTTCTGGGGCTCTATGGAATCATCGCGGGAAAGCTCATCGCCTTTGGTCTGCGGCCGGACCCGCCGGCGAGCTTCAGACGCTCGGACGGCGATACTATCGCCGCCGCACGTCC
>JBQTKC010000023.1:0-6028 GCA_052386575.1 Beijerinckiaceae bacterium | reverse complement strand
GGCATAAACCATGAAATTGGGCGCGTTGCCGATGTAGGTGACAACGTGATCCGATTGAAGACGGCAGACATCGGCGAAATTGCTTTGCAACATATGATGTACCCCAATCAAAAAATGGGAATCAGTTGATCAAAGCGACGCCTATCGGGGATTCAGGCGCCTAAAAATGTTGCTTATTCATACACGATATGTTCAGCTAGCCTATAGTTAGACATCTGAGCAGCCTGGCCTTCTGGCAACTAGCGGTGGATAGACGCCTTCCTCAGTCAGAACATGTCCCGGTTCAGCGCGAGATGTGTAAGCACGCTCGCAGCGTAACCGGTGGCTATGGCTGGCATCCAACGAAGATGGGCTGAGAAAGTATAGATGCCGCGCGCCTGACCCATCAACGCGACGCCAGCTGCCGAGCCGATCGCGAGCAGGCTGCCGCCCACGCCGGCGGTCAGGGTCACTAACAGCCACTGCCCCTGGGACATATCGGGCTGGATGGTGAGAACGGCGTACATCAGCGGGATGTTGTCGAGGATGGCCGACAGCACGCCGACCAGGACGTTCGCGGCGGTAGCTCCCAGCAGTTCGTAGAGCAGGTGCGACATCACCGACAAGTAACCCAGAACCCCCAATGCTCCGACGCACATCATCACGCCATAGAAGAACAGCAAGGTGTCCCATTCTACGCGTTCGATCCGGCGGAAGACGTCAAAGGCGTAGTCGCCGCGCTCCTTGCCGCGGCGGTAGGTTTGTTGCAGGTAGAAGCCAAACAGTTGCAGGTAGCCGAGCCCCGTCATCATTCCCAGCACGGGGGGCAGGTGCAGGAAAGTGTGGACGCTGACAGCGGTGGCGATGGTGGCGACGAAGAGGGCGATTATTCGACGTCCGCCGAGCTTCATGCTGACCATGTCGTCGCGCGCGGCGGGTATGGCGGGTGCGCCGCGAGGAATGGCGCGATGCATCAGCACCGCCGGTACAATGAAGTTCACCGCCGAAGGCAGAAACAGCCGGAAAAAGTCTCCGAACGCCACGGTCCCTTTCTGCCAGACCATCAATGTCGTGATGTCACCGAAAGGACTGAAGGCGCCGCCGGCATTGGCGGCAACGACCACGTTGATGCAGGACAAAGCGACGAAACGGGGTGCGCCGATTCCTACCGCCATGACGACGGCGCACATCACCAGGGCGGTGGTCAAATTGTCGGCCACAGGCGACATGAAGAAGGCTAGCGCACCGGTCAGCCAGAACAGCTTCCGGTAGCTGAATCCAGAGCGTACCATCCAGGCGCGCAAAACGTCGAAGACGCACCGCTCCTCAAGGGCGTTCACATAGGTCATCGCGACGAGAAGGAAAAGCAGGAGTTCGGCATATTCCAAGAGAACGTGGCGGAGCGAATTCTCCACTTCCTGCGATACGCCAAGGCCCGAATAGACGAAGGCAATCATGATCCACAGCATTCCAGCGGCGATCACCACGGGCTTGGACTTGCGCAGGTGAGTCATTTCCTCGGTCATGACCAGCGCATATGCCGCGACGAAAATAGCGAGTGAAGCGAGCCCCACCCAGTGGCCGGTGAGATCGGGCAATTTTGCGCCATCAGGCTCATGGGCTGGAGGCGCGGCGCTCTTGGCGATGAGCCCATTCACCTCATCGAGTGCTTCTTTCGCCGGGGCGAGTTCTGGATCAAGAAGCAACGCGGCTTGGAGGTCTTGCCGGGCGTGCTCGAACTCGCCTTTGCCACGATAGGCGTTGGCCCGGTTGAGGAACACCCCCGCGAATTGGGGATCGCGTTCCACCGCCTCGCTGAAATCGGCGAGCGCCATGTCGAGTTCGCCCTTGGCGGAAAAAGCCAAGCCACGATTGTTGTAGGCCACGGCAAGCGTGGGATCGCGTTCGATCGCGTGACCGTAATCAGCAATGGCTTGATCGAAATTGCCCTTGGCCTGGTGGATCTCGCCGCGATCGAAGTACGATGGGGCCGACGCCGGATCGAGTCTCAAAGCTTTGTCGAATTCGGCCAGCGCCTTGTCGAAATTCCCCTTGCCGCGAAAAGCCCTGGCGCGGCCAGCATAGGCCGCCGCTAAATTCTTATCGAGCCGCAGCGCTTCGTCGTAATCCGCGATGGCGCTGTCGAGATCGCCCTTCGCGCGATAGGCCTCGCCCCGGCCATGGAAGGCGGCAGCAGATTTTGGCTGCGCCGCGATGGCCGCGGCATAATCGGTTATGGCACGGTCAAAATCACCCTTTTCCTGATAGATCGACGCGCGCTTGGTAAGGGCGAGAGGCGATTTGGGATCGCGCCGCAGTACTTGGCCGAGATCGGCCATGGCTCGGTCGAGATCGCCCATGGCGCGATAGGCGCTGCTCCGGTTGATGTAGGCCGCGATCTGATTGCGCTTGGTTTCCTTGCTCCCGCGCGCAAGGATCTTCGTGCAAGCCGTGATCCGCGCCTCTCGGTTTTTTCCATGGCAATTTGGCCAAGGATCACTCTTGCCAAGGGCGGCCGCGCCGAGCGAAATGCAAAAGAGGGCGGCGAGTGTCCAGCGGGCGCGGTAAAATCTCTCGGATTTAGCGAAAGAGCGAAATATCGAAAGACCCGCCATATGAGAATTCCTAAGCAACAAGCCGAGAATTTTGCGCAAATGCCTCCCCGCGGCAAGCCAGGTAAGCCATGCTCAGGTTTGATGACCGATGATCGGCAATAGCGGCGCGAATCAAGGCGCGGCGCAACCGCATGGCATAGTTCTTGATAAGGATTGGACAAATCATCGTGATTCTCAAGCGAACAATCCGCCCGCGCCGCCTCGCGGCCGGCGTCATGCGGAAAACGTTTCTGGCCGCCGCGCTTTGTCTCGGCGGCTGCCAGTCCAGCAGCCTGCAAGACGTCACCGGCTCGATCGGCGGCGGACCCGGTCCGGACAACCGGCGGCGCGTGGAGGAATTGGGACGCCAACACGACCGCAACCCAGACGACAAGGAAATTGCGCTAAACTACGCGCGGGCCCTGCGTGGCAGGATGGAAAATGCACAGGCCGTCGCCGTATTGCAACGGCTGGCGATCAAATTTTCCCGCGATCCGGAGGTCCTTTCCGCTTATGGCAAAGCCTTGGCCGAAGCCGGGCGGCCGCACGAGGCGGCCGAGGTATTGGCTAATGCCCATACCCCCGAGCGGCCGGATTGGTCTGTGCTTTCCGCGCAAGGCTCGGTCTCCGATCAGCTCGGCGATCACAAGCAAGCCCAAGCCTACTATGCGGCGGCACTCAAAATTGTTCCGGCCCAGCCGCATGTTTTGTCCAATCTCGGACTTTCCTACGCACTTTCGAAAAACTTGCCGCAGGCAGAGGCGGCGCTGCGGGAAGCCGCGGCGCAGCACGATGCCGACAAGCCGGTGCGCCAGAATCTCGCGCTCGTCCTTGCCCTCGAGGGCAAGTTCGCGACCGCCGAGGAGGTGGCGCGGCGGGATCTCGACGCCAAGGACGCGGCGGCCAATGTCGCCGCGATCCGGCGGTTGATCGCGCAACCGAACACATGGAATCAAATCCAAAACCTTGACACCAAGCCAAAGTCAGCCGCCAAGACGCAACTTTGAGGCAATGCCGATTAAAGCACGATCCGCGAAGGACAAACTCACGCGATCTCGATCGATAGCGGCGCCAACCCCGCGATTCGTGCTTCGATGTTGTCGCCCTTGACGACAGGTCCCACCCGGGCTGGCGTGCCCGTGAAGATGAGATCGCCCGGCGCGATTTCGACTTGTTGCGAAAGATAATGAATGATTTGGGGAACTCCCCAGATCATCGAGGAGAGATCGGCCGTTTGCCGCAACTGCCCGTTCACCCGGCACTCCATCTTGCCTTTGGCGATCACGCCTGTATTGGCCTTTAACGCAATGGCGGAACAGGGCGCGGAGCAGTCGAACGCCTTGGCCATCTCCCATGGCCGGCCCTTTTTTTTCAATTCGGTCTGGACATCGCGCTTCGTCATATCTAGGCCCACGGCATAGCCGAAAACCATGTCGTTGGCCGCCTCGGGCAAAACGTTCCGGCCGCCCATACTTATCGCCACGACAAGCTCGACCTCATGCTGAAGGTCGCTCGTACCCGGCGGGTAAGGCATGGTTTGGCCATTCTGGAGGATGGCACCGGCCGGTTTCATGAAGAAAAACGGAAAATCGGTTTCAGGATTTCCGCCCATCTCCTTGGTGTGGTCCCTATAATTTTGGCCAACGCAAAAAATGCGGCGGACCGGGAAAGGCTTTCCCGGCGGCGCGGGAAGCGCGACGACCGGCGGCGTGGCGACGGCATAATCGGCCATGGAGTCAAACCTCGGTTGGAATTCATCTCCAGCACTGACAAAGGAGAAACGGCGGCGGCGCAATTCGCGCATGGAAGCGATGATTCAGCCAACAAAATCGAAAATTCATTCCACGTCGAGGGGCTCGGTCCCGCTCGGGCGGCCGTCGCCGCCCAAACTGATTTTTTCGATTCTCTCCTCGGCGCTTTTTAGCAACCTATCGCAATGTGACTTCAAAGCCTCGCCGCGCGCGTAGATTGCGATCGACTCCTCAAGCCCGGCACTGCCTTTTTCGAGCTTGTCCACGATCTGTTCGAGTTCCTTGAGCGCATCCTCGAACGACAGTTTGGCGATATCCGCATCTGTGATAGGCAAGGTCGCCTCGTTTTGGCTTTACGCTTTGTCCTGACGCGGGCAGGTCTCGGCTTCGCTTTCAAGTCGGTCTAGCCGCGGTTGCAATTCAACGCAACTCAAGACCAAAAGGGGCGCCTTCGAAACAATCAACACCGCGGCCGATTTTCGCGATTGCGGCAACCATCCGCCCGTCGCGCCCAAGCATCGAATCGGCGATCGCCACAAGCCGTGCATTGGGCGTCGCGGCCGGCGAGGTGGCCCGCACCGCGTCCGCGATCCCCGCCTCGCTTTGCAGCGGGCGCAAGGCGCAAGCGGCGATAAACGCCGCCGCCGGCGAGCGGCTCACGCCCGCGAAGCAATGGATCAACAAGGGTGCCGCTTGGTCCCATCGCCGCACGAAGGCCAGGAGCTCTTCGACGTGGGATTCGGCGGGAAGTATATGGCCCGCAAGTTCCGCGACGACGTCGGAGAGGACGACAACGAGATGTTCATTGGCGGCGATCCCGGCGGGGCGCGGGACCGGTGTTCCCTCGCTGGTCAAAGTGATGAGGCTTCGCGCGCCCGTCGCGCGGACCGTCTCCGGTAGCTTTGAAAGCGGGCATACGTGGATGCGGGGGACCAAACCAATTCTCCTGGAGCGCGCTAGTGATCGCACTCATCCCGGCACACATCCTAAAGCCCCCGGCTTTGCCGGGGGATAATTACTTGCCGGAAACTTCGCTTTGCCGTCCGGCTTTTCACCCCCGACCATAAGGGCCGCCCTCCGAGCCGATAAGCCGGTGCCCCCAAGTGGGAGGAAGGTCAGTTCTATGATTACGGTCTAAACCCGAAGATGGTCAGCGTCCCGGTGCCGGCGCCGCCGCTGCTGGCGACATAGACTTTCCCATTTGAGACCACCGGGACGATATTTGCGTTGGTGTCATTCGGAACAATCCACGTTCCTGCTGAGTATTGACCGAGCAAAGGTAGTGTTCCACTTACGGGCGTGGCGTCAAAAGCGTATAGAGTGACCTCAGTCGAACCAGTAGGCGGACGTCCAAAGGCCCAGATGATGCTGGAATGATTAGCCGTGCCGTTAGAGGAAACGGATGTGAAAAATCCTGGACCTGACTCACCAGGCAATATTTCCGCGGTGCCGTCCTGGACGAGTTGTGGCGCTGACGTAGTCGCATTTTGCATAATTTTCCAGGTTATAACGCTACTGCCGCCGCTACTCACGACACGCCCGATACCATCCGGGCCCATGAAGAATGAGAGCGCGCACTTAGTGTCCGTCTCGAAAGTTGTTGAATCATATGAATCATTTGTGATTCAAGGGAGGCGGCCTGATTCGAGGAGGAGCCGCCGATGTGGACGAAAACCAACCGAGCACGATACGATCGTGATCACC
>JBQTKC010000022.1:0-13431 GCA_052386575.1 Beijerinckiaceae bacterium | reverse complement strand
GTTTGGGGAGTGACCGTCCAGCGGGGCCAACCGAGTGCGGGTAAAACAAAAGTGCTCTAGGAGCTCATAGAAGCATTCGAGTGCGGTGCGAGAGTTAAGTACCGGGCATCGATTGGCTCATGTTCCTGACTAAGTTCCTAGAGTGACGTGGGCGGAAGCGGCCCGCAACGCAAACGCGCACGAACATTCGGCCACCGCCTTGCAAATGACCAGGGGATTTTGGTCACCTGGTCGGAGTGGCGGGATTCGAACCCGCGACCCCTAGTCCCCCAGACTAGTGCGCTAACCGGGCTGCGCTACACTCCGACGCTGGCTCTTATAAAGAAAGCCCTCTTGAGGTGCAACGCGGCGGCGATCGCAAGGGTGGATCGCACCCGGTTTCCGCTATGCTGGGCCATACGCGTCGTGCATCGCCCAAATGCTATCGGCGGCGCGCGGCATCAAGGATGTCTTTGCACGCCGAAAGTTCGGCCAAGGCCGACCGCAGCCGCATGATCACTTCGGACGTTAGGGCCAAAGGCGACTTGGAACCCTCGCTGGTTATCGAGGCGGAGTCGTCTCGATCCGCGCCGGCGCGCGGTTCGGCTGGCGAGTCCAGTCCGGCGGCGCAGACCGTGCTGTTCAAAGCCGTCTCGTCGTCCCGCGGCGGCGAGGCATGGGGCAGCGGCAATTCTCGCGCCGCCGGAAAAGAAAGCTCCGAACGGCTTTCGTTCGCGGCAGCCTTCGCGGCGGCGAACGCGCCCGCGCCCCGCTCCTTCAAGACACGCTGCACGCCCTTTATCGTATACCCTTGCATATAGAGGAGATGTTTGATCGCGCCCAGAATCTCTATATCGCGGGGACGGTAATAGCGGCGGCCTCCCGCGCGCTTTAGCGGCTTGATTTGCGGAAAGCGGGTCTCCCAGAACCGCAGCACATGCCGCGGCAGATCAAGCTCCTCCGCGACCTCGCTGATCGTGCGAAACGCATCGGCGTCTTTTTCCATCCGCAGCTAGCTCCTTGTCTCAAGCCGTAAGCTAACCGTCTCGAGCACGGGTTCCTTGCCGCGTAGCGCTGGCGCTATTCTAGCGGCAAAATTCTTCGCTACCGGGACCCGCAAGATTGTTCAGTCGTCCTCCGCATCGGCAACCGCCAACCCATTGATCCGGGCCTTGAGCACGTTCGATGGCTTGAATACCGTGACGCGGCGCCGGGTTATCGGAACTTCAACCCCGGTCTTGGGATTTCGCCCAACGCGCTCCGACTTGGCGCGCACGACAAACCGCCCAAACGAAGACAATTTGACGGACTCGCCTCCCGACAAGGCATCGGTTAGCTCATCCAACACCGTCTGCACCAGACTAGCCGACTCCTTGCGCGACAGGCCGACACATCGGTACACGGCTTCCGCGAGATCGACTCGCGTAACGGTCCGCTGGACGGACCGTTGGGAAGCGTCGGCCGCGTGTTCCGTGACAGACAATCCAAGTTCTGCGGCAGTTCGCATGGGTGCGGATATTGTCATCCCTTAACCCCGATTAATCGTTTCAGTCACGCGGAAAAGAACAAGTGGGGCAACCGCCCGCCGGGCTATGTCGAGCTATACAAACGACTCTGGCAAGACCTGGCTCGGCCCACGGTCCTGCCCAAATTTGAAATCCGGCGGCAGCGGTCAATCGTCTTCGTCCTGGGCGAGTTCGATAAGCCGGAGCGTGTCCCGCTCGAAACAGCCGACAATCCGTGGACACCGATATTTTGTCATCCAACCAGGCATAAATTTTGGAACAAAATTTGCGCCAAATCAAGACACTTTCAGCGGCGGCCTGGCCGGAAAGCTCACCAGCGGATGAGTGCCGATGCCCACGTGAATCCTCCGCCCATCGCTTCGATCATCACGAGGTCGCCTTGCTTGATCCTGCCGTCGTCTCGCGCGGCCGCGAGTGCCAGCGGAATCGACGCGGCCGACGTGTTGGCGTGCAAATCGACGGTGACGACGACTTTGTTTGGCGCGATCCCAAGTTTTTCCGCCGACGCGTCGATAATGCGGCGGTTGGCTTGGTGCGGCACAAACCAATCGAGATCGGCGGCACTCGTTCCGGTCGCCTCGAAGGCCGCCGTGACGACATCGGCGACCATGCCGACCGCGTGGCGAAAAACCAACCTTCCCGCCATCCGCAAGTGCCCGGTCGTCCGCGTCGTGGAAGGCCCTCCATCGACATAGAGCTTTTCCCGGTGCCGTCCGTCCGAGCGAAGGTGCGACGTGAGAACGCCGCGATCCCCCGCGGTTCCTTCCCCGCGCCGCGCTTCGATCACCACGGCCGCCGCCCCGTCGCCGAAGAGAACGCATGTCGTCCGGTCGGTCCAGTCAAGCAGGCGCGAGAAGGTTTCCGCGCCGACGACGAGGGCGCGCCGGTGCGAACCGGTCGTCAAGAATTTGTCGGCGGTGGCAAGCGCGAAGACGAACCCGGAACAAACCGCCTGGACGTCGAAAGCGGCGCCGTTTGTCATGCCGAGCGCGGCCTGGATCTGGGTCGCGACGGCGGGAAAGGTAAAGTCCGGCGTCGAGGTCGCGACAATCACGAGATCGATATCCGAAGCCGCGAGCCCGGCGTCGGCAAGGGCGGCTCTGGCCGCACAAAGACCGAGCCGAGAGGTCGGCTCGTCCGTCGCGGCGACGTGGCGCTGCCTTATGCCCGTGCGCTGGACGATCCACGCGTCGGTTGTCTCCAGCGACTTTTCGAGGTCGGCATTGCTGACAATGCGTTTGGGAAGATAGGAGCCGAGCCCCACGACGACGGAACGGAGCTTGCCTGACGCTGCGTGGTTCACGGAATTATCCATCAATAACTAAAGACAGCTCAGGGACCCGAGGGCGCCGCGGCCGGCGCGCCCGCCGCCCGGAGCATCGACTGGGCGGGGATTTGCGCGCGAGAGAGCGGAAGCGCATCGCGAATTTTACGCAAGAGTTCGTGCCGGGCCATGGCATAGCCGATTTCCACCGCGTTCGCCGTGCCCGTCGCGTCGGAGCCGCCATGGCTCTTGATGACTACGCCGTTAAGGCCGAGAACCACCCCGCCATTGACATTGCGCGGATCCATCTTGGCCTTCAATGCCGCGAAGGCCTGGCGCGCAAGAAGATAGCCTATCTTCGAAAAAAAATCCCGGCCAACCGCTTCGCGCAGATATTGCGCCATTTGACTGGCCGTGCCTTCCGCGGTCTTGAGTGCGATATTGCCCGCGAAGCCTTCGGTGACCACGACATCTACCGTTCCCTTGCCAATATCGTCGCCTTCGACGAAGCCATGGTAGCCGAGATTCGGCAAACTGATCTCGCGCAGTAGGCGGGACGCGGTCTTGACCTCATCGATGCCCTTGACTTCCTCGACCCCGATATTCAGCAAACCCACGGTCGGCCGTTCAATGGAAAGGACGATCCGGGCCATCGCGGAACCCATGACGGCAAGTTCGATAAGATGCCGCGCGTCGGCGCCGATGGTCGCCCCAAGATCGAGGACAATCGACTTGCCCCGAACGGTCGGCCAGATCGCGGCGATCGCCGGGCGGCCTATCCCTGGCATCATTTGCAAGCAAATTTTCGCCATGGCCATCAAGGCACCGGTATTGCCGGCCGACACCGCAACATCGGCTTCGTTCTTCTTCACGGCCTCGATGGCGAGCCACATCGACGAGGTCCGGCGGCCAGCGCGCAACGCCTGACTAGGCTTGGCGTCCATCCGGACCGATATGTCGGTATGATGCAAGGCCGAAACCCCGGAAAGCCCCGGCTCGGCATCGAGAAGCGGCCGGATCCTGGCGGCGTCGCCAAAAAAAAGAAATTTCATATCGGGCCGCCGCCGCAGCGCGCAGGCGGCGCCCGCAACGATCACTTCCGGACCATGGTCGCCGCCCATGGCGTCGAGCGCAATTCGTACTGGCTTGAACATTGACGGCGGAACTCTGGGCGGGCGGAGTAAGGCGCAACGATTGGCGCCGATAAACTCCAACATCGACGATTGGTTTCGAAAAATCATCACATTGCGGCGGCAAGAAGAAACCATGCGGCACTCCTTGCCAGCCGGACTGGAGCGCAAGAAATGGGCGGCAGCGTTGTGTAAACAATGGAAAATCCTCTTCGTTCAAGCTTTTTTTGGCCAACCGCCGGGTGATTTTCCGCTAGCGGCACTCGCGCTTGTGGTGCAATCGATCATCGCCGGGCATTGATCAAGGTCCCGCGCTCGCGTGAAGGCGTAAAGTTTCCATCAAGATTTGGCTTGACCGCCGCCGCCGGGCTATAAAAAGCGCTTGGGCGTAGCCTTGTCAGAACAAAAAACCTTGTTCACGTTGCCGCCGGCCTTTGCCGGCCGCGCGTTTGCGCGGGGGGCGGCTTTCCCGGTGGCCGCAACCGCGGTTTTGTGGCCATCGGCAAATTCGAGATCGAGACGCGCCCCTTCGGCCACCTCGGCCGCCCGGCGCAAGGGTTTACCGCCGCTGTCGCGGACCAGCGCGAAGCCCCGCGCCAGAACCTGGGGATAGCCAAGACTGAAGAGCAACTTTGCCAGTCCGCTAACATCCGCACGGCGCGCTGCGAGACGAGCATCCCAACCGCGGGTCATGCGTTCCGCCAAACCCCTCAGATGAACGCGGGCTTCCCGCACAATTCTCATGCGCGCCGCGCGGGCGCCGCCAAGTCTCGCGGCAAGATGTTTGAGGCCTTGCTTCCTTCCGTCATTGCCGGCAGTCCGGCAACGCTCCAACCTTTGTCGCAGCGCCTTGAGACGTTCCGCCGCGCGGCCCATTTGCGCGTGCGGAGACTGCGCGGCGAGCCTATGGGTCAGCCGCGCAAGTCCGAGCTGCCCGCGGCTATAGGTTTTTGCGCGCACGCCTTCGAGACGACTCTCGAAATTGTCGAGCTGCTGCCGGCGCGGAGCAAAGATGCCATCGCCTTGCGGCAGTGCGCGCGAAAGGGAGCGGAATTCGCCGCGGCGGCGATCGAGGCCCCGAAGTGCTGCGTCGATGTGGCGGCGGGCGAGATCGGCGAGCGCCGCCGCAAGTTCGCCGCGCACCGGCACCGCCTTTTCCGCCGCGGCCGACGGGGTCGGCGCGCGCAGATCGGCGGCGTGTTCGATCAAGGTCCAATCCGTCTCGTGCCCGACCGCGGCAATGAGCGGGACAACGCTCCGCGCCGCCGCGCGCACGACGATCTCCTCGTTAAAACTCCACAAATCCTCGAGCGAACCGCCTCCCCGCGCGACAATGATCACATCCGGCCGCCGCAAGGGACCATGGTCCGGCAAGCCATTGAAGCCGTCGATCGCGGCGGCGATCTCGGCCGCCGAGGTTTCGCCCTGGACCCGCACCGGCCAGACCACGACATGGCGCGGAAACCGCTCCGCGATGCGATGCAGGATGTCGCGAATGACGGCACCCGTCGGCGAGGTAACGACACCGATACAAGACGGCAGAAAGGGAATCGGACGCTTGCGCGCTTCGTCAAAGAGTCCTTCCGCCGCGAGTTTCCGGCGGCGCTCCTCGACAAGCGCCATGAGCGCGCCGATGCCCCCCGGCTCCAGCGTCTCGACGATGATTTGATAGGTGGACTTGCCGGGAAAGGTTGTGACCTTGCCGGTCGCGATGACTTCCAAACCCTCTTGCGGCTTGGTCTTGAGCCGCGCGAAAACGCCTTTCCAAATGACCGCATCGATGCGGGCGGATTGGTCCTTCAAACAGAAATAGGCATGTCCAGAAGAATGTGGCCCGCGGTAATTCGATATTTCTCCGCGCACACGCACAAAACCGAATTGATCCTCGACCGTCTTCTTCAAGGCGGCGGACAATTCGCTGACGCTGAGCTCCAGCGCATTGCTATTTGGCAGATCTTGCATGGCGCCACCATGCCGGATTTCGGCGGCGCGGGAAAGAGAGCGGCATCCCCGCGGCCACGGGTTCACGATTCTTGATCGCACCACAGAAGCGCGAAAGTCCCAAAAATTCCTCCCATCGCTCGTTATTTTGGCTAAACAGGCCCATGACCAGTTTCGCGCCCCTGCAATACAAGGAAGTCCTGATTTTTCTCGGCACGGCGGGGATCGTCGTGCCGCTATTCCGGCGCCTTAAGGTCAGCCCGATTCTTGGATTTCTCGGCGCCGGTGTCCTACTCGGGCCCTATGGACTTGGCGCGCTCGCGCGGCACATCAGCTGGCTCGCGCCGTTCGCTCTCGACAATGTCGAGGAAATCGCGCCGGTCGCGGAATTCGGCGTCGTCTTTCTCCTGTTCATGATCGGCCTTGAACTATCGTGGCAGCGTTTGGCGATTATCGGCCGGCTCGTTTTTGGGCTCGGCGCTTTGCAGGTCTTCGGCTCCGCCGCCGCGCTTGGCGTTTTGGCCTTGATCCTGGGGGAGCCGCCAACCTCGGCGGCGGTGCTCGGTTTTGCGCTTGCCCTGTCGTCCACAGCCATCGCGATTCCGGTGCTCGCCGAGGCCAAACGGCTCGGAACCACGGCGGGGCGCACGATTTTCGCCGTCTTGCTTTTCCAAGATCTCATGGTGGCGCCGCTCCTGTTCATGGTCGCCATGCTCGGTACGCGCGGCGGCAGCCTCGGCATGGCTTTTGTCTCTTTCCTGGTTCCCGCGCTCACCGGCTTGAGCGTCATCGTGCTCGGCGGCCGGATCGTCATGCGGCCTCTCTTTCGTCACGTCGCGGCGGCGCAATCGACCGAATTCTTCATGGCGGCCTGTCTGCTCGTGGTCATCGGAACCGGCGTTCTCACCGCGGCCTTCGGTTTGTCGATGGGACTTGGCGCCTTCATCGCCGGCATTCTTCTCGCCGAAACCGAGTACCGGCGAGAGATCGAAGTAACAATCGACCCTTTCAGAGGCCTGCTGCTCGGACTTTTCTTTGTATCAATTGGCGCGAGCCTCGATCTTTCGCAGGTGTTTTCCGCTCCGCTTGCCGCGTTCGGTCTTGCGCTTGGGATTATCTTGGTCAAGTTTTGCGTCAACTGGTTCGCCGGATGGATAGCGCGCCTGCCCGTGCGGGTTGCGACCGAGACCGCGCTTATGCTGGCCCCCGGCGGGGAATTTGCTTTCGTCATCGTCACCGCGGCCGTTGCCGCCAAGGCCATGCCGTCCAGCGCCGGCGCGGAAGCGATGATCGCGGTGACGCTTTCGATGTTCGCCGTGCCATTCCTTGGCGCGCTCGCCAAGTGCCTGGCAAGACGGCCCGCCCTGGCGGAGCCCGCCGTCCTCCTGGAGCCGGGCGAGGACGGCCTGGCGCCCGATGCGATCATCGTCGGCTTTGGCCGGGTTGGCCAGCTTGTCGGCGACATGCTGAATTCACATGGACTCCGCTATTTGGCGGTCGATACCGACACCGGCTTGGTGAAACGGCTCCGCGCCGAAGGACGCGACATCTATTGGGGCAGCGCCACACGGCCCGAATTCCTCGCCCGCTGCGGATTAGGCAAGGCAAAAGCTCTCATCATCACAATGAACAAGCCCGCCGACGCTGAAGCCATTGTTCGCGAAGCGCGCATCGCTCACCCAGATTTGACCATAGTCGCAAGAGCCCGCGACGCGCATCACGCGACGCTACTCTATGGTCTTGGCGTGAGCGATGCCGTCCCCGAGACGATCGAGGCAAGCCTGCAATTGTCGGAAGCCGTGCTCGTCGACATGGGTATCCCCATGGGCAAGGTGATCGCCTCGATTCACGCGAAGCGCGACGAATTCCGGAAAATCCTTCAGCCAAGCGCGGGGCGCGGCGAAGCAAGGCACGCCCTAAAAATGTCTCTCCGTGTGAAGGAAATGAACAAAAGGCTGCCGCGCCCGGAATCGGAGGAGTGATACCGCAGTAATTCATCCTCGCGGCTTCCGGTCCGCCGCAAAGGCTGCGTCATCGGGAATAGCAGCGAATGCCGCGGCGGCGCCAAAAAGCCGCTATTACTGGCCAAAGCTCCGTGCCGTCAACACGGCTTCAAACATTCGATGCCAAAGCTTCCCCGAGAGCTCGCTCCAAATCGGTCTGTTGGAACGGTTTCCGCATTACTGGAACATTTCGAAAGTCCGCCGAGAGCCCGTCAGGTTCGTAACCGGTCCCGAAGATAAATGGAACGCCTCTACTCAAAATTGCCTCGGCTACAGGATAGGTTTAGCATCCGTTCAAGTTCACGTCGAGGATCGCAACGTCAAAGGTCAATGATGACGCCTTTTCAATTGCCTCGTCCAGCCGGGAAGCGACGCCGACGACCGTGCCGCCGATATCAGCAAGCATGTCCACCAACAGCATCGCGATCAGCGATTCGTCCTCGACAAGGAAGACACGTAACCCATCGAAACTTTTCGCCGCCACCTTCCTCGATCTCCGGCGCTCCCTTTACGGAGCGTGTAACGGAGCTTCGATGGTTCAACCCTGAACCTTGCATTAGCACTGTCGCCGCCGCCAAAAGCCGCGCGCGACCCACACACATCAATTCCGGTGCTTCAGGTGAACTTCGAGAAAGGCGAGAGCATTCTGCCGGTCCGCGCCGTTCGCCGACGCCACCGCCTGGTCATAGAGATCGATGATCCATTTATCTTTATTGGAATCAATCGCGGTTTCTCTCGCCAAGGTCAGCCACATGAGGCCGAGCGCGCGCTGAGGCCGCACACCCGCGCGGCCCGCGAAGAGCGTTTCACCAAGCAGGGCCTGTGCTTGGAGGTGCCCTTTATCCGCGGCGAGAAATAGCCAGCGAATTGCCTCGCGGCCATCCTTATCAACGCCAGCGCCGTCGAGGTGCATCCGCGCCAAATTGTATTGGGCGTCGGCATCGCCGAACGTCGTCGCGGCAATTTGGAACATCTGGAGCGCGCGCTGGGGATTGGGGCGGACCTTGCTGTTGGCTATTCCGCTCAGGTTGTAGTTCCCAAGCGAGACCCATGCGTTCGACACAACCGCGAGATCGCGCCGGTTCGGGTCGTCCTCGTCGTAATTCGTGACGATTTGAGAGAAATAGTCGTACGCTTTGAGATCGTCGCGCGGCGCGCCGTCGCCAGTGGCATATATTTTGGCGAGTTTCCATTGCGCCAGAAGCTCGCCTCGCGCCGCGGCGTAGTTCAAGGCCTCGATCGCGGAAACGGCATCGCCCGAACGAAACCCTTCGAGACCCGCGCGCAACGCAGCCCGAGGCGTCGTGAATGGCTGGAGCGGCGCCTTCTCAACCGCCCCGCCTTCGGTTACCTCGAGCGCGCCGATGCGGGAGGCTGGCACGCACGCGGCCAACACGAAAAGCACAATCCCGGCAATCCGGCTAGACGTCGGCATAGACATAGGTTTCACTCGACGCCCCAGGGTGGGTGACGGCTCCGGTAACGGCCGGCCCCACACATTGGGCGTATCTCCATAACGCGCCAGACCCGTAATTAGTTTTACGCGGTTGCCACTCTTTTTCTCTTTTTTTTAATTCCGCATCCCCCAATTGGAGGTCTATCGTTCCTTTAATCGCGTCGATCTCGATTATGTCGCCATCGCGGACCAGCGCTATCGGGCCGCCGACGGCGGCCTCCGGTCCGACGTGGCCGACGCAAAAACCGCGCGTGGCGCCGGAAAAGCGCCCATCGGTGACCAGCGCGACCTTGGACCCCATGCCTTGGCCGTAAAGCGCGGCCGTCGTCGCCAGCATTTCGCGCATGCCGGGTCCGCCGCGCGGACCCTCGTAGCGGATCACGAAAACGCAACCTTCCGCGTAGCGGCGCCGCGTCACCGCCTCAAAACAATCTTCCTCGTTGTCGAAGCAAAGCGCCGGACCCTTGAACCTCAGCGCCGAGTCGGGCATCCCCGCGATCTTCACGATTGCCCCCTCGGGCGCGAGGCTCCCCTTTAGTCCGACGACGCCGCCGGTGGCGGTAATTGGCTTGTTGGCCGGCCAGACAACGTCCTGGTCAGGGTTCCATGCGACTTTTTCGAGATTTTCGGCGATTGTCCGGCCAGTGACGGTCATACAGCCGCCGTGCAAGAAGCCATGATCGAGGAGCGTCTTCATGAGGAGCGGTGCGCCGCCGGCCTCGAACATGTCCTTGGCGACATATTTCCCGGCCGGCTTCAGATCGGCGATATAGGGAGTCCGGCGGAAGATTTCGGCGACTTCGAAGAGATCAAACGCAATCCCGCATTCATTGGCGATTGCCGGGAGATGCAGCGCTGCATTGGTCGAGCCGCCGGACGCCGCGACAACGGTCGCGGCGTTTTCGAGCGCCTCGCGGGTTACGATATCGCGCGGACGAAGGTTGCGCGCCAAAAGGTCCATCACCATCTCGCCCGCCGTGACGCAGAAGCGGTCGCGAATTTCATAGGGAGCCGGCGCCCCGGCCGAATAAGGCAGGGCTAGTCCGATCGCCTCCGAAACGGTGGCCATCGTATTGGCGGTGAACTGCGCGCCACAGGCGCCGGCCGAAGGACAAGCGACGGTCTCTAGCGTGTCCAAGTCCTCGGCCGACATGTCCCCGAGCGAGTATTTGCCGACCGCTTCGAAAAGATCTTGAATGGTGACCGGCTTCCCCTTGAAAGTTCCGGGCAGGATCGATCCCCCGTAGATGAATATCGACGGCACGTTGAGACGCAGCATCGCCATCATCATGCCGGGCAGCGACTTGTCGCAGCCGGCAACGCCAACGAGCGCATCGTAGCAATGGCCGCGCATGGTAAGTTCGACCGAATCGGCGATCACCTCGCGCGACACAAGCGAGGATTTCATCCCCTCATGCCCCATCGCGATTCCATCGGTCACCGTGATGGTGCACAATTCGCGCGGCGTGCCGCCCGCCGACGCAACGCCCTTTTTTACCGCCTGAGCTTGGCGCATCAGGGCGATGTTGCAGGGAGCGGCTTCGTTCCAGCAAGATGCCACGCCAACCAGGGGCTGGTGGATTTGTTCGCGCGTGAGCCCCATGGCGTAAAGGTAAGACCGGTGCGGCGCGCGCGCTGCGCCTTCCGTCACGTGCCGGCTGGGAAGCCTGGTTTTATCGAATACGCGATGGTCCATGGGATGACGGTCCGGATTCGCCGGCAAAATGTCTGATGATCGGAATGCAAGCAGAGCTGAACGAGGCCACGCGGGGAAGCGGGCGAAAATTCCTGTCACGCCTTGCCAGGTCAACCGAGCTGGAGCAACTGAGGTTTTTCCTCAGAATTCACATTAGCAAATTGACGAAGATTAAAAAAGCAGCTTCTTCTTAACGATCCCTAGCCAACGCCAACTTGTTTGACTCTGTGACATCAAAACCACAATTTTTGCTCGTTGGCGAGCGATTTTCGGCAGAGCGAGTCAATTTGCTGTATTCTCACCATTCGCGCGCCAATGTCACCGGCTTGGATGCACGGGAGCCCCCAGGTCGAGGGTTTGGTATTGCTAGAATCCGTCACAGCTGGCAATCACAGCCCTAACAGGGTCGTCATCGGGCGGGTGTCGGCTGAAATTCCTATACCGTCGCAGAATCGCTGCGGAGTCGGGGGTACGCCATGAGGAGCAAGATCATAACGAGTGCCGTCGCAACATCGTTCTTGGTGATCGGTGTTCCCGGAATCGACGTCGGGAGCGGCGCGAGCGCACAGAATGTCGTCCAGGCGGACGCCAATGGAAATAATGTGTTCGAAAGCCAGGTGACGCCTAACCGTGGCCAAGGGGTGGGGGGAGAGCGGTGGACGAGTACTCTCGTCCCGGCGCCGGTCGTGGCCATCGGGCCTGGTGCAACCAACGCCGAGCTCGCCACGCTGCGAGCCGCATTTCCACCACCCGCCGGCGGCAATGCAGGCTGGGTAATCAACAACCCCGCTGCCGGCGCTGCACCGTTGCCGGGAACCTTCACGATCGTTAACTACGACGCGTACGAGGATGGGTTTCTTGCGCCGCCAGAGGCCCCGGTGGATGGAGACGGGGTCGCCTGCGATCTCGAGGCCGTGGCAACCCCCAAGGATTGTGTGACGATCCGGTACAACAACCCCAATCCTATTGGAGGAGCAGAAGTCAATCCTGTCGCGCCGAATGTTCTTCGCTGGGTCCAGTTTGTCTGTACTAGCGCTCCCAATGTGGGGGCCCCCTGTCGTCCTGTAGCTGCTGGTCTTCCCGGCGCCCCTGGATACCTCGATTTACCACCCCCACCCCTACCCCGAGCTGGGCCCTTCTACTACACCGAAGCCGAGCACGCCCGTTTCAGCGGAGCCGCGAACGTTCCGCCGTTGACTTTCTTAGACAAGCCGGGGCGCAGGTTCCCCCTAAACCGAGCAGGGATCGATTGGGGGGCTCGCCTGTACCTCGTCGAGTGGAACGGGACTACGCCAAACCCAGCCGCCCCAGGACCAAACGGAAATTTGACCATCCGGGGAGGGGTGAAATGGGGATTTGCCCTGGGTTGCGTTAACATTAACCAAGCGGTCGACCGGTTTCTGGGCGGTGGTGCAGACAAAGACAGGCCGGACACGGAGTTCGATGGACCCGAGCCCAGCGGCATGGCGCCTCCGGCTTGTCAGGCGTCCTACATCCGTTCGCTATACAAATATGAGTTCGTTCTGTGGGTCCTATTGCTTGTGCTGGTGGGCGCACCGCTCATCTGGCTATACTGGCGGCGCCGGGCAAGGGCGCGTCACAGCGGCTAACGCACGCGGGACGGAACGCGACGACAGGAGCCGTTTTCCAGCCGACATGGAATCCGCGGACTCAAACGGGTTCTGAAACTCACGTCAGTCCCGAAGGACAGGCCAATCTGGTGGACCAACTAAGCATTGCCCATCGGATAGAATCTCCGGTTGCCAGCCTTATGGCGCGCTGCCGTGACGCTTCAGAAACCGCGCGAAGGCGGCGAGCGCGACATCGGACACATGATGCTCGATGCCCTCGGCATCGAGTTCCGCGCATTGCTCCGGAACGCCGACGGCGCGCAGAACGTCAACAACGAGCCGGTGCCGGGAGCGGACGCGATCGGCGAGGCTATGCCCCTCCGGCGTCAGGAACACGCCCCGATAGAGCTTCGAGGTGGCAAGCCCCTCCCTTTTCAGGCGGGCGATCGTTTTGATCACCGTCGCGTGGGTCACTCCGAGGCGGTGGGCGATATCCGTCGGGCGCGCCTCGCCGCCGTTCGCCAAAAGGTCGCCGATCAATTCGACATAATCCTCGAGCACCGCCGCCGCCTGGGCAGTACGCGCCTTTTCAAACCGCCGGGCCTGCGCCGCCTCGACCGGAAGCTCGGCCGGTGGCGGCGCCAAGGTCGCTTTCTTGATCATTAGACGTTCGTCCCTTGGCCACGCGATGCGCGCATACGTCGCTCCAAATTCGAAGAATATAGTTCTAAGTCAACTTTGGTGACGTCAAAAGGTTTGTGTCAGCAGGAAAGGGGAGCTTATGCCTTGTGAGCGGTTTTCGTGGATGAAGACGGCGAAGAGGATGCGGTCCATGCTGGTCTTGTCCTGGAAGACGCCCATGGGA
>JBQTKC010000021.1:0-2295 GCA_052386575.1 Beijerinckiaceae bacterium | reverse complement strand
TCACGCTCGGCATCTCGACCCTCGTCTTCGTCGTGCCGCTACCCCTCGCCCTGGCGCATCAGGCGGGGGCGCTGCTGCTCATGACGGCAGCTATTTGGACGCTGTACGAGATGGGAGAAACGGGATCACACTCGAATGGCACTTACTTAAGAGAAAATCCGGCAAAACCAACATTGCGGCTGGAGCGAAGCGGCGAGCCGTAATCCAGTCATTCGTGTACCTTCCTGGATTCCCGCCTCCACGGGCATGACGGAAATTTTGGACCCCCGCCTTAAGTAAGTGCCATTCAGCTCTGACTCCTTACTCCAGACACGTCGTCTCAGCGTTGCGCCCTCAATTGGATCGTCGCGCGCGTGGACTGAACCTTTGCCAGCTTGGGGGGAAATCATACATAGGAAGGAAGAACATGATGACCTTCCTTGCGAGAGCGCGGGGCCATCCGATGCCGCCCGCTGGGCGGACCGGCATGGGAAATGTCATAAACAGTCTAATAGGAGAAACTACTATGAAAGGTAAACCAGTTTTTTTATCCACGGCATTGGCCGGAGCGCTAGCCGCCGCCTCGACGGCTCACGCCGATGTCAAGGTGTTGCCCGGTAATGCCTGCCAAGCGGCAATTGGAAACGAGGCCGCCGATTTTAATAACAGCGCTTTCATCCGTAACGTTTCCGGTGGCCCTGGCAGCGGTGGCCGGTTCGTGGTGTGCCCGATCGTGCGGGACAACCACGCGAACCTTAACGGCGTCAATAGTGTCGACGTCCGGGTTAGGAGCGCCGTCGGCGCCGTCACTTGTTTTTTAGAAAGCTTCACAGCCCTCGGCGATTTGGTTGAGTCCAACAGGAACGAGACGACCAGCACCGTTGTGACCAATCTGCCCTTGGATATCAATACCAGCACCAATGGCGGCACCTATAGCCTTCGCTGCTTCCTCTTTCCGGGTAGCATGGTCCTTGGGTATCGCGTGAACGAGTTCTGATTCGGAATAACGGGGGTCCATGCTCAACGCTCCCAAACTTCGCATCGTGCTGGCTGCCCTCGGCGGGGCGCTCGCTATGGCACTAATGCTGAATCCATGGACGGCCCCGCCTACTCAAAGCGCGATTCGGCCAAGGGTCACCACGGGCGATCCTGCATCTCACATAGTTACCGAGCCGGGGATCGGCCCGAGTAACAAAGACTCGCTCGAGGGGCTGCGGCGGGAGCTCGCCGCGTTGCGAGCCGATCTCGCATTGGTGAAAAACGCACTGGCCACGCGAAGCAACGCGCCGGCTTCGCGGGCCGCCGCCCCTGCGCCCGAGGATGACGAAGATCTAGCCGACCCCGAGGCACAGTTTACCGCCGAGATCGCCGAAGAGCAGCAGCAGATCCAGGCCTACGCGCAAACGATCGAGGCCAGCCTCGAAGCCGAGCCTGTGGATAGCGCCTGGTCCGGCAGCACCGCCGATCGCATTCGCGAGATCTTCACCGGCGACGAACTCGCCGGGGCCTCGCTCCAAGACATCGATTGCCGCGCAACGCTTTGCCGGATCGAAGTCCAGCATCGCGACGAGGCGAAGCTGCGGGAGTTTCAACGCCTGTTCCCGCTCAGAGTCTCTCAGGTGCTGCCGCGTCTGATGATGCACCGGATTGAGAACGCGGACGGTTCCGTCACCACCTATCTCTATCTGGCCCGCCAGGGCCACCGCCTGCCGACGGCTGAAAGCGGGAACTGAACGCGCGGCGCAGCCACGCCCGCTCAGAGCTTGTGAAAAAATCGTCGCGAGCGAGGGAAGGTCGCGTTCCGCCGGAGCGCAGGAAACGGAGTGTATATTTAAATACATGTGGATTCCGAGCACCGCCGGAACGCGAGATTTCGAGCGCAGCAGATTTTTTCACAAGCTCTCAGATCTCGATCTGCGTCCCCAACTCAATCACCCGGTTCGTTGGGATCTTGAAGAAATCCATCGCGCTCGCCGCGTTGCGCGACATCGTGATGAAGAGCTTTTCTCGCCAGCGCGCCATGCCCGGCCTCATGGTGGGGATCATGGTCTCGCGACTCAGGAAGAACGAGGTTTCGAGCTGATTGAACTCGAGGCCCAAGGGACGGCACCGCGCCAAGGCTTTGGGGACATCGGGGTCGTCCTGGAATCCATAGCGGACAATGATACGGTAAAAATTGTTCGCAAGCGGCAGAACCTCCAGGCGGCGATCCTCGGCGACCCAGGGAATGTCCTCCGTGATCACGGTCAAGAACACCACCCGTTCGTGCAAAACCTTGTTGTGGGCTAAATTGTGCAGTAGGGCATGGGGAGCGCC
>JBQTKC010000020.1:0-3777 GCA_052386575.1 Beijerinckiaceae bacterium | reverse complement strand
AAAAGCAACCGAACGGGTCTTTCACCTTCAAGGGGCTAATCCATGGCGTGGGGATAGGCGCGCTGATCAAGCGGACTGGCACGCTTCGATATCTCTTCGCAGCAAAGGGACTCGGCGTCAACTTGACCGGAACCGTGAACACTGTGTACGCGACCCTGGCCATTGGCGGCGGCAGCTTCAGCAACAGCAACAGTGGCGCAACCTCGGTCACGGCCGAGATTGCCCACTAATATCCGTGCGTCCAGACGTGCTCCGGTCCAATTGGACCGGATCACGCGCGCCAGCCGATATCGCGGCGATGGTATCCGCCGCTAGGTCTTTTTCCAGGGTTTCGCCTCGGCGATCGTCCACTCGCCACGCTTATCCGAGCAGGCGGTTCCTTGCATGGCATGTTCTTCGCCCTTGCGATCGACCTCGGCTAGAAAGACTCGGCAAATCCCGGCCTCCAGGGGGTAGGGTTTGCCAACCGGAATGAACGAACCCTTATTGCCCGAGTCCGGATTGTCCCAGACGACCAGCAAACCATTGCCTTGCGGATCGAGGGCGGTCGAAAGCGCCGCCTTGGCGCGGCGCCAGTCCTCGGCATCGAGGAGGCTCGCGAGCGGCGCCTTCGGGACAGTGCCAATCGAATCTTCCTTGGAGCCCGGCGACAGCAAGGGCGAGATCGGAAGCGCCATGGAACATCCGGCAACGATCGCCGGCAGGCCGCCAAAAATGCAAGCTTTCGCCGCCCGCGCGAGCGGCTTTTGCCCAAACGGCCAAAAATTCGGGAGACGAAAAATCGCGCGTGATCCGCGCGCCATGCTACAAGGCGCCGCACCTAGCGAAGTGTGGCCATGGCGGCGAAAAGCATCCCCTGTCACGACGCGGCTGCTCGTTAAAATTGACTCGTTTGGAGGTTTACCGTTGAATGGGTTAACGACTCGTGACATCGGCGAGGCGGCCGAACCTTTCGCATTGTTTGCGTCCTGGTTCGAAGCGGCGCAAAAAAGCGAGCCGGGCGACCCCAACGCGATGGCGCTTGCGACCGCCGATGCCGGCGGCCTCCCGAATGTGCGCATGGTCCTGCTCAAGGGTGTCGAATCGTCGGGATTTGTCTTTTACAGCAATTGCGAGAGCGCCAAGGGCCAAGAACTTCGCGCGAACATGCGGGCGGCGGCGGTCCTGCACTGGAAATCGCTGCGGCGGCAGGTTCGTTTTCGCGGGCCGGTGACCCTTATTGCCGATGCCGAGGCCGATGCCTATTTCGCCAGCCGCCCTTTACAGAGCCGGATCGGCGCTTGGGCAAGCCAACAGTCGCGGCCGCTCGAAAGCCGTTTCGCGCTAGAAACCGCGGCCGCCAAATATGCCGCGAAATTTGGCCTTGGCGAGGTTCCGCGGCCGCCCTATTGGCAGGGCTACCGAGTTTCGCCGCTCTACCTCGAATTTTGGTCGGAGGGCGCCTTCCGCCTGCACGACCGTATCGCTTTCCGCCGGCAAACGGAGCAAGACGTTTGGCGCAAGGAGCGCCTCTATCCATGAGCCATGGTGATTCCCGCGTCGCGCGCGAGGCGTGGCCGGGCGTGGCGCGGGCGTATCCGCTCCGCCCATATCTTGGCGTCAGTGTCGCCATTTTCCGGGCGGGCCTTGTACTCCTCGCCAGGCGTACCAGGCCGCCTTTTGCGGGCGCCTTTTCATTGCCCGGGGGACTGGTTGAGGTTGGCGAGACCTTGGAGGCGGCGGCGCTGCGCGAACTTATGGAGGAAGTTCAGGCCGATGCACGGATCATCGGCTTCAATCAATTCGTGGAAACGATCGATCGCGACGACGCGGGCAAAATCCGGCATCATTATGTGATCGCCTCCTTCTTAGGCGAGTGGATCGCCGGGGAATCCAAACCTGGGCCGGAGGCGGGGGAAGCCGTCTGGGTCGAGCCCGCGCGCCTCGCCCTGCTCGACTGCACGCCTCATCTCGCCGCCGTGGTCGAAGCGGGGCAAAGGGCGCTCAATGCGCGCGTCCGGACAGTTTAATTTTAAGGCACCCGCGATGAATGAAGCCATGGTGTTCGCAGGCGTTCATGAGATTTCAGGCCGCGCGCTGCGCGTAATCGCCGCGGCGGCAATTTGCATTGCGATTTCGACGGCTTCGGCGGACGCCCAATTTTTGGACTTTCTTTTTGGCGGCCGGCCGGAAGCAAGACCGCCCCCCGCCGAGACCAGGCCGGCGGACACAAGTACGCAACAAGGCGCGGCCAAGGGCCATAAGACCAAGCCCAAAAAAGCAACGGCCAAACCCGTGCCCGATATGAAATCGGCTCCGGCGCCGGAGACTGATCCGCCCCGGCCTTACGATCCCCAGATTCTGCGGCTGGCCGAAATCCTCGGCGCCCTGACCTATCTCGACACGCTCTGCGCCTCGAGCCCTCAGGACGACTGGCGCGGAAAGATGCAGGCGCTTTTGGAAGCCGACGCCAATACCGCGGCGCGGAAGGAGCGGCTCGCCGGCAGCTATAACCGGGGCTTTCGTGATTACGAAAGAACCTACCGTCTCTGCACCCCAAACGCGCAGGCAATCATCAGCCGGTTTCTCGTGGAGGGTGCCGGGATCGCGCATGCGGTGGTCAACCGCTACAGCGCGTCCTAGCCTAACGCCGGCGAAGCATTGACCTCGGCCCGGGCGAAGTTTTGATCGTCGATACAAGCCTTGTTTTTGGATGCGGCAAAATTGAAGAATCTCATTACTGGCGTCGCCGGCCTTCGCGTCGGCCATGCGCAAGACGAACGGCTCGGCTCCGGCGTTACCGCGCTAATATTCGATGCTCCGGTCGTCGCCTCGATCGCCGTTCATGGCGGCGCGCCGGGGCTCCGCGATGCGGCTCTGCTCGAACCTTCGATGACCGTCGAGCGGGTCGATGCCTTGGTCCTTTCGGGCGGCTCCGTTCATGGCCTCGATTCGATGGGCGGAGTCGTGGCCTATCTCCGCGAGAGCGGCCGCGGCTATGCCGTACGCGACATCAAAGTGCCGATCGTGCCGGGCGCGGTTCTTTTCGATCTTTTGAACGGCGGCGACAAAGGCTTTGGGCGCGAGCCGGTCTATTGGCACTTGGGCTACAAGGCCGCGGCCGAGGCGGGGGTTGATTTTGCCCTCGGCAGCGCCGGCGCGGGCTTAGGCGCCACGACCGAAAATCTGAAAGGCGGCGTCGGCTCGGCGAGCGGCGCGACATCGGGCGGGTTTATGGCCGGCGCGCTTGTCGCGGTCAACGCGCTCGGCCGCGCGACGATCGGCGAAGGCCCGCATTTTTGGGCCGCCCCTTACGAGAAAAATGGCGAGTACGGCGGCCTCGGCTGGCCCGCGCCGTGGCCAACGGACGCGCTCGGCTTTCGCATCAAGGGCGGCGCCGCGGAAAATACGACGATCGCCATCGTCGCGACCGACGCGGCGCTGACCAAACCGGAGGCGAAGCGTCTTGCCGTCATGGCGCATGACGGCATGGCGCGTGCCTTGCGTCCCTCGCATGCTTGCATGGACGGCGACACGATTTTTGCCGCCGCGACCGGAACCGCGCAAAAACTTCCCTCGCTACGCGACCGAATCGAGCTTGGCTCTTGCGCCGCCGATTGCCTCGCCCGCGCGATTGCGCGCGCGGTTTATGAGGCGGCGCCCCTGCCCTTTCCGGGCGCCCTCCCGAGCTGGCGCGGCAAATTTGCAGGGAGATAATTGTCGATCAAGGGCGCGATCGCGTCGATCGATGCCATGGGGACGCCAAAGGCCATTGCCGCCAGGATCGCCGCGCAGGAG
>JBQTKC010000019.1:0-3110 GCA_052386575.1 Beijerinckiaceae bacterium | reverse complement strand
GAGGTCTTTGCGGCCGACGAGCATCGCCTTGGCCTGAAGCCGGTCACAAGGCGGGTGTGGGCGCCAATCGGCGAGCGCCCGGTGGCGCATGGCCATCACCGGTTCGACTGGCTCTATGTCACGGCGTTCGCGTCTCCGGCAACCGGCGAAACCTTCTGGTATCTGTCCAACGGCGTATCGAAGGAATTTTTCGAGGCGCTGCTTGCAACCTTCGCACAGGAGGCCGGCGCAGGCTTGAGCCGCATCATCTTGCTCGTGCTCGACAATGCGGGATGGCATGGGCCGGCCAATCTCAAAATCCCCGAAGGCATTCGCCTCGTTTATCTTCCGCCCCATAGTCCCGAGCTGCAGCCCGCCGAAACTCTTTGGCCTCTCGTTGACGAGCCAATCGTCAACAAGCACATTGCAACCATCGCGGAACTCGATGCGACAATCGCCCAACGATGCGTCGCCCTCGCCGAGCAGCCCGAACAAATCCAGAGCCGGACCGGATTCCATGGGTGGCCAAAACGGATCGATCCGAATTAATTAACCGGAAATGGTATCATTGGAAGCGACCGCGATTTGCGTGGTCGGCGAGACTGGCCAGGTCATGAAGGAGGCGCGCGCCGCCAGCGAACCGTAAGCGCTCGACGCTGTCCTTTCGAACCTTGGCCTGCCGCTGGACCGTTTAGGATTGGAAGCTTGCTCGTTGACGGCATGGTTGCATGGCGAGTTGAAAGCCACCGGCTGGCCGGCGATCCGCATTGAGTCGCGACTGCGAAGGCGGCGACGGGCGCCATGCCGAACAAGACCGATCGCAACGATGCGCGCGCCATCGCCCAAATCATGCGAACCGGCTGGTTTTGCGCGGTGCATGTCAAAGAGATCAACGTGTCCATCCTGGCGTTCGCTCCTGGCCGCGCGCCGGACGGTTCTCAACGAGATGCGGTCGATCGAAAACGTGGTGCGGGCCATCTTGCGTGAGCCGCCGCGCCGCTTCGACATCGCTCAAGCCTGTAACGGACGACCCGAGCCGTCGAAGAACGGTTTCGAGGGTTAGAGCTGACCAATTGTCCTGATGTTCGACTGGATTGTTCATTCGCCGAAGGACTAATAAGTAAAACCGATCTTCCTCCGATTTAGGCGGCCGGGGCTCCGTGTGTTCTGGGGTGATATACCCGAGGGCGGAAGCGAGCCGCTGATGATTGTAGTGTTCTTCGAGGCGAACAAGTCGTGCCGGGCGGCATCCGGGGTTTTTGTAGCAAGCTTGGTGCACGAATCCGGTTTTCAGATTGCATAAGCAGCTTTTCACCGGTGCATGTAATGCCAGGGCCTGCTCGCCGACTGGCCAGGCGGTGCCGTCATCAACCTTACGGCTTCGTGATCCGCGTTCGCCAGACATCAAGGAGTATTATGGTAATCGTGACCGCCAAGGGCCCAATGATAATACCGGCCGGGCCAAGTAGGGTCAGACCACCGATCAAGGAAATGAACACCGGAACGGTGTGAAGCTTAAGCCGATTTCCCACCAGAATCGGATACAGAAGGTTGTCGATGCTGCTGACGACCAGCACGCCCCACGAAACGAGGATTAAAGCCCTCTCCCAGCTGCCATCGAGTGCGAGAAAGATTGCCGCTGGGATCCAAACGACAAACGCACCCAAGACCGGCACGATGGCAAGCAGGCCCATGACAAGACCCCAGAGCAATGGCGTCGGCAGGCTAAGCCACCAGAACATCAAGCCGCCAAGTGTGCCTTGCACGCATGCGACAACCACGGTGCCGTAGATTATGGCGTGAATGGTACCCGCGATCTGACCGAAAAGCCGGTCCATCTCCGCCAGTGACAGCGGAGAATGGCTCCTTACTGTTTCAAGCATCAAGCGGCGGTCACGCAGGAAATAGAAGAGCAAGTAGAATGTCAGCACAACGCCAAGGAGCTGAACAATCGACCCTTGAACAAACGATGCACCCGTGTTTTTTAACCAGGATACGACGTTCGTGAATATCGCAGGGAGATCGATCTGCTGTTCGAGCCACTGGCCGACTGGTGCGAGCGCCGGATGCGCTTCAATTGCACGCCGCCAAGCGCCCCCCTCGAGTTGCGCTTGGATGACAAATGCGCCTTTCGTGGCTTCAGCAATGAGCCGCTCGGCTACGAACGTCGTTGGCACGACGACGATCAGCGCGACGATCAGGACTGAGAGCATGGCTGAAAGGTTGGGCCTTCTCAATCTCGCCTCGATCAGCTGGTGAGCCGAGGCAAACAAGACCGCCAGCACGAGCGCCCAAGTAAGAGCGGACAGAAAGGGCACGGACAACAGGTAGCAAATGTAAATCCCGCCAATTGTCGCCATCAGCAGCACGAGGGCGTGGATCCGGCTCCCCGGCCCCCAGCCGATAGGGTCCGATGCGGTTTCATGTTCCGGTCTCAAGTTCATGATTTCACCACCCGCGAAAGCGACGGCAAGTCCGACAGAAAGCCCTGCGAATGCAATTATTATCAAGGCACTCGTACGGACTGCTCGTTAATCGTCGCTGTCATTCTATTTGTCGAAACAAACATCATGGCGCCAGGCCTTCAGCTTCGCAAAGATGGAGGTCCATTGCAACGATGATAGAAACAGCGCAGCCAGCGGAATAAGCCACTCAGTTTCCGGAGAAGGCGGCCAGCTACCGGAATGTCAATTGCCAGGATTGCCAGCCCAACTGGCACCATCCAGAAGCCTACCAGCGGAAGAAATCCGAAGATACCCCCGAGGAGAAGCAATGCTCCAGCCGGAATTCTTACGAGGCGCCACTGCGGCTCTCTAAGGCGATCGAGCATCCGCTCCCGTTGGCTTTTCATCGGCTTCCCGGCGGGAACATGAGTGTCAACAGGCTCTCGGGAATCTTCGCCTTTGCCGGCAGCAGTTTGGCCGCCCATGGTTCCCATCTGTTCTCGATCGACGCGGCAGCTTTGCAGTTAAGGATGCGAATTTGATGTACGTATATAATTTTCTATTGGGCACCTCGAAAAATTGTGCTTCCCAGCGCCGCGCGAATCGGATGCAAGGTTTGCGGGCGGTAAGAGCGGGGTTTTCGCGATGGGGCAGCTTGGTTTTTTTGATGTGAGCCGGCGATATGAA
>JBQTKC010000018.1:0-8742 GCA_052386575.1 Beijerinckiaceae bacterium | reverse complement strand
AGAAACTAGCCAAATACCGCTTCCTCGCCACGATGAGCCATGAATTGCGCACGCCGCTTAACGCCATTCTTGGGTTTTCCGAAGTCATGAAAGGCGAATTGTTCGGATCTCACGTGGTCGCTTCCTACAAGGAATATTCAAACGACATCCATGCGAGCGGTCAGCACCTTTTGATGCTAATCAACGAAATCCTCGATCTCTCCAGAATAGAGGCAGGACGCTTCGACCTCAAGGAAGAAGCGGTCGCGCTTCCTCGTATTGTCGAGGATTGCCGGCACCTTCTGGGGCTGCGCGCGAAAAAACGGCGGATCACCATCGAAACCGTCGCCGAGCAAGATTTGCCGCGGATTTGGGCCGACCAGCGCGCTATCCGCCAAGTCGTGTTGAACCTTCTGTCAAACGCGATCAAGTTCACTCCACAAAACGGGACGGTCAAAATCAGAATCGGCTGGACCGCGAGCGGCGGTCAATACGTGGCCATTCGCGACAGCGGTCCTGGAATGCCTGAAGACGAGTTTGCAATTGTCATGTCCTCTTTCGGCCGTGGCACGCTCGCGCTTAAAAACGCCGAGGAAGGTTCCGGCCTCGGCCTGCCGATCGTGAAGGGTCTCGTCGAACTCCATGGCGGATCCTTCGCCCTGAAATCCAAGCTTCGCGAAGGCACCGAGGTCATTGTGATCTTCCCGCCCGAACGGGTAATGGCCGCCGAGCCCGGGGTGGCGAAGGAAAACGCTGGGTCCTGGAACGGGAGTTGGCTCCGGCGGGAACCTAGCCCGGTGTAGCCAGCGGCCTATTTGCCGCGTCAATAGGCCGGACACTTGACCGCAAGCGACCACGTCCTTCCCGTCGCGCTACGAAAGTCCTGGCAAACCGGGACGCCGGGTATGGCCCGTCAATGGAACCGCGTCGCATCCATAGGTATGTGCACTATGAATAGATAACGTAGCACCACCAGCAGACAGAAATGCTTTACGCATATTCGCCATTTCGACCTTCAATTCGACTACCCACTGCTTGACAAGCACAGTACCGCATGTCAAGATGAATTTTTGTAGCTTACCCAATACTGGCAGATCATTTTCGAGGCTTTTGCATGCCTTCCATGCGGCTTTTGCATGCTTCCGTCAAGTCGATCGGCGTCTATGTCAAGCAGTACGCCATGGTGGCTGCGGGAGGCCTAGGCCTCACGGGCGGGCGCGCACCGTCGGGTCCTCTCAATGCGCAAATCGGGATCAGCGATCCATGTAATCACGAGTGCGTCTTTTGCTGGGACCATCCGCCCAAAGACCGTGAGAACGCGGACACGGCACAGCGCTTCGGCCAGGCCCGGCCCGGGGTGATGCCGCTGCAGCAGTTCAAAGGGATCGTCGACGACCTATACGGCATGGGCACACGCCGGATCGATCTCATCGGGCGTGGCGAGCCGCTCCTCAATCGCTCCGTCGTCGACATGATCCGCTACGCCAAGGGGCGTGGCATGCAACTGCAGATCGTTACGAACGGCTCCCGTCTGTTCGAGTCGGTCGCCAAGGAATTCGTCGCCGCCGGGATGGATCGCGTGCAGGTGTCGCTCAACGCCGGCACGCCGGAGACGTACCCGCACATCCACGTTACGGAGACTCCCGAGGACTATCTCAAGGTAAAGAAGAACCTGCGCTTCCTGTCCGACTGCAAGATCGCGGCGGGAAGCGGCGCCCCCCACCTCAGCCTCTGCTTCGTGATCTCGTCGAAGAACTACTTCGAGATTGCGAGCATGATCGAGGTCGCGCACGAGGTGGGGGCCCAGGAAGCCCAGTTCGTCCACACCGTGATCCACGACGGCACGCCGGACCTCGCCTTGAACGAGGCGCAGCATCGGGAGCTCCTGGCCTCTTTGCCCGCGGCGCGCGAGAAGGCCGCGGCGCTGGGAGTGCAAAACAACCTGGACCCGTTCGGTGCCACCATCCCTCCCTACATGCCAAGCGAAATGGTGGGGCCGCCCGTCGTCCCGTGCTATGTTGGCTGGTATTTCACGGTGATCCTGGGCAATGGTTCCGTCATGCCCTGCTGCCAGTGCGCAGCGCCTATCGGCCAGGTGACGAAAGAGCGCCGGTTGGCCGAGGTCTGGGCCTCACGCGAGTACGAGGATTTCCGCGCCGCTGCCAGGTCACTCCCCATGAAGAGCGACCGTCTCGAGTCATGCGAGTGCGACAACTGCGCGCTCCGGCCGCGCAACCTGGCTATTCACAACTTCCTCCACCCCCTGAACCAAATACAAGCCGGGCATGAAGTCCAATCGTTCACTATGAAGGATTTCCTGCGGAAAATGCAGGGCCACCACGGGCACTCCCCTCCCTAGGCGAGCGTTACTTTTGGTCAGCGGCGGGCGACAGGAGCTAGGCCGCTGGCGGCCTAGGCCGACATCGGCGAGTGTCGCCGGCTGACCTCAGACTCATCTGCGACAGTTTTGTCCCGGGTCGTCGATGTTGCGGATAATCGTTGCCGCCGCAAATTCTCTTCGAGCAAGCGCTCTCCTCAGCCACTCCTTGTCCCCAAAACTCTCGCTCAACCCTTTGAAATCTTGGGGCACTGAGGAAGAGTCTCGGATAATGGCGGTTCCTGCCGAACGCGTGACAGGGGTTCCACGGGCGGCGAAATAGAATATTTTTCCAACTTCGCTAGAAACGTGGATCACCCGCTTCGTTCCGGGCAATCATTCGAGCCTTGCAATTGGCGAAAACCAGAATCCGCGCGCAATGGACCATGACACCTTATGACTTCCTGACATGACAAACTTTGACCCCCGCGTGACGCCGGCCCGGCCCGATCTCGCCGCCGCGCATCTGCGAGGCAAAATCGCGGCGGCCGATTATGTGGAGGGCCGCGCGTTCCATGTACGCGACGGCGCCGCCGATTTGCGCCATGCGCCGGCCGCCGATGCGGCGCTCGACACCCAGGCGCTCCATGGCGAAGAGGTAACTCTTTACGAGGATCACGAGGGCTGGGGCTGGGTCCAGCTCGCGCGCGATGGTTACGTCGGCTATATGGCCATCGCTGCGCTGGCGGCGGGACAGATAAAGCCGACCCACCGCGTCTCCGTCAACCGGAGCTTCGTCTATCCGGGGCCGGACTTGAAAATCCCCGCGCGCGACGCCCTGCCGCTCGGCGCCTCTGTTTGCGTGCGGGCAACAAAAGGCGCCTTCGCCCAGATCGGCGACGCCGCTTTCGTCTTCTTGGGTCATCTGCTGCCCTGCGGCGAGAACCAAAAGGAGTTCGTCGCCGTGGCGGAGCGGCTTTTGCACGCGCCTTATCTTTGGGGCGGTAAGACGAGCCTTGGCATCGATTGCTCTGGCCTCTTGCAGATTTCGCTCGGCGCGGCTGGAATTGACGCGCCGCGCGACACCGATATGCAAGAACAAGTGCTCGGTCTGCCAATCGCCGCCGGCACCGGCCTTGCCGGCTTGCGGCGCGGCGATCTCGTCTTTTGGCGCGGGCACGTAGGTATCATGCGCGACGAGACCACGCTCCTGCACGCCAACGCTCATCATATGCTTGTCGCAAGCGAGCCTTTGAGCATCGCGCGCGACAGAATCCTAGCCATGACGTCGCAGCCGATCAGCGCGTTCAAGCGGCTCCAATCGGCTAAAACATAGGCGGAAGGATCAGCGCGGCCGCCGTGGAGATCCGCGCAGCAAACCGGCCATTATGGCGGCGGCGAGGACAACGCCTGCCACGGGAATCAAAATTAGAAAGGCGCCCAACACAAAAATGAGAAGCATCATCAAAACAATTCCGCCCAACAATAAGAAGGGCAGAAGGCCAAACCATCCGATATTTCTAACATAGATGCGGTGGCTGCCGCCCGCGACTACCCGCATCCGGAACGTGCTTTCCGGCTCGTTGCCGTAGGCGCGGCCCGGGGGGATAATCTCTGGCTCGGAGCGATGCTCTTCGTCTTCGCGGAAACGCCGTTCGATCATGATTCCATGGTCACAAGCTAAGGATGTCCTAGTCTAAATGGGGATGGTTTCGAACGGCCGCAACTGTTTTTCGCGACGAACAACAAGGCTAGGGTTAAGCTGTCGGCCGGAGTGGTCGCTTGAACACAAAGGAGCGGGTCCGCGCAATGCCGGCCAAGCCTTCGCGCGTGAATTGAAACCGGTCACAGCCAGGAACGATGATGACGCCTCATCAACCGGCCGCTATCAAGGTGCGACTTCCAGCTGCCCTTGCATTCCGGGATGGAAGCGGCAGACGTAACTTACGCGACCGGCCCGCTTCAAAATCGTCCTGCCCGTAGCGCCGGCCGGGAGGTCGACGTCAAAACTCCCGTCTGTCGCGGTTGCCGTATGCTGCAGGATGTCGGAATTCGCCCACTCGACGATGTCATTTACATGGAGGCCGCCGGGCGCCGGTCCAAAGGCCAGGTCGTCGATTCCAATCCTATGCACACGCGGATCGGCGCCCCACGAGGAAGACGCGAGCGCGACAAAGCAGAATGCCAGCGCCTCACGTCTCCTTATCTTCGATCGAAACGGCATAAAAGCCTACTGCAGCTCGCTTACAAGATGCTCGGCGTGCTTTAGATGTTCTTTGAAGAGCTTGAGGCCAGTTTCCAGCAATTTCTTCACCTGCGCGTTCTGCGCGGCGGGAATCAGCGTCGATGAGAGCGCTCCGTTGACGGCCTCATGATAGGCAACTTCGTTCGCGGCATAGGCTTTGTCAAAGGCGGCTCCGCTCAATCCCCGCAGCTCGTCCCGCTTTAGGGCCGCCTCCCGGTACATGGTTGTGCTGGTATCGTTGGCCGCCGGCGTTACCTTCAGCTTGTCGCACAAAATGATTATTTTGTTGTTTACTGCCAGGTGATCCCTGATCATCTCCTCGGCGTAGGAACGGACCGCCTTGTTGTCTGACTTCTTAAGCGCGTCGATGGCCTGCTCGATGTCGATCTGACCCGCCGTGTAGGCAATGTCGGCGATTTGAGCATCGGTGGGTTTTACCCCGGGTTGAGCCATGGCGCTCGCCGCGGCGAAACAAACGGCCGCAGTCAAAATCGCGCTCTTTAGTAACGAACTTATACGGAACATACTGACCTCCCTGACCTGACTATAAACAGCCCTCCCCAGCGGGGCCGTCACCATTATTGGACGCGGCAAGGCAAGAATGTCAACTGCCCGCAAATGCGAAAGCCGCAAAACCGCAGGTTTGCCGCGCCTCGACCCTCCGGCGGCATCGGCCGCACACTTTCGCTTAGCTCGGAAGACGCGGAAAGAACGGCAGGGACATCTGAATGACTACGAAATCCGGAGCTCCGGTGCGCGGTGCGCCGATGTTGCCGGCGTGCGGGAACGGGCGCCCGAAGTTGCCAAAATCCGTCTACAGCGGCAATCTAGGTCAGAACAGGCCCGGCATCCAAACCTTTCCATGCCGGTCAAAGAAGGTTCGAAGATGAAGCGTATTCGGCATCTTGAGGATTGAGGTCGCCGCGATCCGCCGAAAGGTACTATTATGAGCGAGATTCATGATCTTTTTGTCATTTGCTTCATATCTGTTCTCGCGCCATTGCTTGCCCGATTGCCTGCGCTCATTCGGACGCCCGTGGTTGTCCTGGAATTAGTGCTCGGAATATTAATCGGCCCAAGTGGCGCCGGCTGGGTTACGAGCCAGGGCGCCATCGGATTTCTCGGGCAATTCGGCCTCGTATTCTTGTTTTTCCAGGCGGGGTTCGAGTTCAATCCAGGCAAAATTGGAGCGGCGCCGCTTCGCCTTGGCGCGCTGGCGTGGCTCGTTTCATTAGGCTTGACCAGCGTATTTGTGGGATTGCTTTATGCAATGGGACTGGTGCGCGCGCCTTTGCTCGTCGGGCTAGTGCTGCCGACGACCGCATTCGGCATCCTCGTTCCTATTCTCCGCCAAACGGGCGACCTCGAAAGCGGTTTTGGCCGTTATGTCCTCGGCGCGGCGGCCATAGGCGAACTCGTCCCCATTATCCTGATCGCCGTGGCGCTGTCTGATGCGCACAACTACTTGCGTCAGACGCTAATGAGCATGGTTTTTCTGGCAACCGCGATCGAAGCGCTCTTTTTCGCAAGGAGCTTGCGCTCGGAGAGGCTGTCGCGCCTGATCGCTCGCTGGATGGGCGATAGCTCCATTCTGCCGGTCCGAATTTCGATCTTGATTCTCCTTGGGTTTATCTCGTTCGCGAATACGCTCGGCATGGAGATGGTTCTCGGCGCCTATACGGCTGGAATGATGATCGCGATGCTGACCAAGGTGGAGATACTCCAGTATCGCCTGACATCGATCGGCTCGGGATTTTTGATTCCATTGTTTTTCATAACGAGCGGCGTCGAATTCGACCTGCCTGCGCTCGTGACCAGTCCGGCGAGCCTTGCCCGCCTTGTCCTCTTTTGCGCGGGCATTCTATTCATCCGCATACTTCCGCTTTTTATCTATAAGCACGTGCTCCCGGAGCGCGAACTGCTTCCGCTCGCGCTCTATTCCGCCACCACGCTGCCGCTTGTTGTCGCGGTGACGTATTTGGGCGTGCGAACGGGCGACATGCTGCCCGAGAATGCATCCGCCCTCGTGGGCGCGGCCGTCATGTCGGTCGCCGTTTTTCCAATCCTCGCCAATTCGCTTCGGCCTATGTCAGAAGCAACGCCGCCAGATGGCGCCGTGGCCATCGCCGCCCGCCGCGCCGCCGATTTGGCCTCGGCGCAGCTTTCCCGGTTCATCGTCTTCACTTCTCAGAAAACCTGGGGAAAACGTTGACCGCGACGGCTGATCAGGTGGCTCGCTCCCCGCGGCACCCGCCCTGACCCGCGCCCCTTGGCGGCCTAGACCGTTATGAGGGTCTTGGTCTTCCCCTAGGAATTGACGAATCGCTGTCCCCGTTCGATTCAATCGGAGAATTAACTTGCAAGGTTCGCTGAAAAAGGGAGCGCTTGGATTCCTCGACACCCTTGTGATGGCCATCGCGGGGTCTGCTCCGGCCTATTCGATCACCGTCACCACCGCCGCCCTCGTTGCCGCGGCCGGCGTTGCCGGACCGGCGGCGCTGTGGATCGCGGCCCTGCCAATGATCGGAATCACCATCGCTTTCGCTTATCTGAACCGGTGGCGGCCGGACGCCGGAGCGGCCTATGTTTGGGTTGGCCGCGCGATGCACCCGGCGCTGGGCTTCCTTGCCGGGTGGGCGCTCCTCAGTCTGTCGACGATCTTCAATGTCGCCGCCGCGCTCCCGGCGGGACAGGCGACGCTCGAGCTCCTCGCGCCCGGGCGGAGCCACGACGTTGTGTGGGCGGCCTGCGCCGGAGCGCTCTGGTTTCTCGGCGTGCTGGCGCTCATCACCTACGGCATCACGGCAAGCGCCAAAGCGCAGGTGGTTTTAACTTTGCTCGAGGTGTTCGCCATCGTTCTCGTATGCGGCCTCGCGATCTTCAACGCCCGCGCCATGCCGGCCGCCGCTTTCTCCTGGGATTGGTTTTTTCCATCGGCCTTCGGCACATTCCAATCATTTTCGGCCGGAATGCTGGTCGCGCTTTTCTACTATTTCGGCTGGGACGTATCGGCGAACCTCGCGGAAGAGACGGCTGACGCTAACACGGCCTCGGGGATCGCCTGCATCCTAGGCGTGTTGGTAACCGCCGGCCTGTTTGTTCTGGCGCAGGTCGCGGTTCAGATGGCTCTGGCGCCCAGCGAGATTGAGGCGAATGGCGGCAATTTGCTCCCGGCGCTTGGCGCCGCGGCGCTGCCTTCGCCGTGGAGCGCCATCGCCGTGCTGGCGGTTTTGGTCAGCGCCGTCGCGACGATCGAGACGCAGCTCCTCCAGTGCACGAGGCTGTTGTTTTCCATGGCGCGCGACCGGGCGATCGGCGAGGCGATGGGCAAGCTCCATCCTCGCTTTCAGACGCCGTGGCTAGCGGGCTTTACTGTCGCCGGTGTGTCGCTCCTCTTGTTTGCCGGCTCGGCTACCGTGCCATCCATCAACGTATTGATGACCGGCCTCATCGATGCGATCGGCGTGCAAGTCGCCTTCTATTATGTTTTGGCGGGCATCGCCTGCGCCTGGCATTATCGGAAAGTGAGGGACGCCGGTTGGCGGACGATCGCGTTCGCCGTGATCGTCCCGCTGACATCGGCGCTCTTCGTCGCCGGGGTCGGAATCTACCAGCTGCCACACCTTGGCTGGCGCGTTTCGCTCCTCAGCGTCGGTTCCATCGCGATTGGCGTCGTGCCGCTACTCTACTACCGCCGGCGCTATCGCGGCCGTCCCGCGGTGAATGCGGCAGAATGAAGTCCGCGCCGCACCATGGCCGCCTTGCCAGGTGAGCCCCGAAGTTCCTCGAAAATGCGGAACCACGTCAACCGGGCACCGAAGGTAAGTTACCGCCGCGAGGTTCACGCCATCGATCGCGAGAGTCGCATGAACGCAAGAAGCGGGATTGAAGGGTTCGCGCCGGGCATCGTTCATTTGTACTGCCGCAGAAGCGTTTCCGCTGGGCGCGCCTTGCGAAAGGATCCAACTTGGACGTCGCGGCAGGCTCCCGGCGAGAGCCGTGATCAGCCGTTTGTGTTTCGCCTTCAGGTCGATAAGGGTTGCGAACCCTGGCGTCGCGCGGCCCCGCGCATTATTGCTAAGTGTCCGTCTCGAAAGTTGTTGAATCATATGAATCATTTGTGATTCAAGGGAGGCGGCCTGATTCGAGGAGGAGCCGCCGATGTGGACGAAAACCAACCGAGCACGATACGATCGTGATC
>JBQTKC010000017.1:0-6518 GCA_052386575.1 Beijerinckiaceae bacterium | reverse complement strand
CCAGAGTAGCCAGATCCCCAAACGCGCATCGGCCCACACTTTTAGGCACAGCTTTGCCAGTCACCTGTTACAAGCGAACTATGATATTCGCACGATTCAGGAACTGCTGGGGCACAGCGACGTCAGGACAACGATGATTTACACCCACACGGTGCCGAGCGTCACGCTCAAGGAGGCGAAAAGCCCATTGGATTTTTGAGCTCTCCAACGGCGGCGATCGTGGTGTTGACTGTCTCTTATTGGGACCAGCCCAATGACTCTTCATGGCCAATAACCGAAATTCAAAATGAGACACTACCCGTGGCAAGCCTCGGCGGCTTCCTGGGACGCAAAGGCGATGGCGAACCTGGCACGCAGACCCTGTGGGTCGGCCTGCAGCGCTTGGATGACATCACTGCTATTTGGCAGGTGATGACCCATGCGACACAAATGACCGTGTCCAGCGCGCGATTCTGGGTAACGATCAGGGCAAAGCCGAGGGCTTACCTCACTGAGTTACGGAATGCAGTTCATAGCGGCGCGAGATTGGTCAGGAAATCACCGACGGGGCGGTCCATGTACCGCATAAAGGCGGCCCGCCGCCCCAGGAAAACCATCGCCTGGGACGGCGTCGCAAGCTGACCGATGACATCCTGCCGGTCAGCAACTAAGAAACGTTACAGTAGACTGCGTTCCGCCATCGACACCGATCCCTCGGCTGAGACCACGAAGTGGTCGAGGAGTCGGAGATCGAGGAGCGCGAGCGCATCCCGTTATGAGAAGGAGTTCGTAATGCGAAGCACATGCCCCGGAAGCCCGGTTTCGGCGAGCATCTGAAGCGATCCTACTTCGCATTACTGCGGGGTCATAGGGAGTCGAGCCAGTTCAGCAAGTCGGGGTTGCGCTGCCATTGCGGTGGGCGGCCAGGTCGGTTCGAGCGGTCCACTTGTTCGAGGGCACGCCGCTTGGTCTCGAGATTCGCCCGCGCGTAGTGGTTCGTCGTATCGAGGCGGACGTGCCCGAGCCAACTCCTAATCACCGTGACGTCGACCCCGGCGCCAACTAACTGGACGCCTGCCGTGTGGCGGAACGTGTGCGGATGCACGCGCTTGTTCTGCAGCGACGGCAGTTCTTTCGCCGCCGCCCGCACGTATTGCGCGTGCCATCCTCGACCACCTGCTAGTTGCGCTCCCGTGTAGTAAGCGGCGCCTCATCGCCCCACACATCCCACCCCTCGCGCCCGCTGGCGTGCGAATAGCTCCAGGTAGGGACCACTGTACAGCCGTTCAATTCGCGCATATTGCTCGTCGGGCTTACGCGAATGTTCCCGCCGCGGGGCCATGATGACCTGCCGCACGTCGCGGGCCTGGACCTTGGGTTTGCCACGCGTGGCCAACAAACACATCTCGGCGTTGGCCCGCGTGTAATGCCCCATCCCGAAGAACAGCCCGCCGTTCTTGGTAGTTTTGATCCAGGTGAAGGCGAAGGTCTTGTAGGTGAACCCCCAGGCGTCGAGCAGCCGGTGCGCCTCCTTGTCGGCCGGCGGCGTTGCCCACAGGAAAAGCGCACAGTCCCGCGCCGCCCACTGGTCGATGCGGGGGCACAGCGCATGCAGCTCCTCAGGGCTCATGGTGGGGTAAAAGCTCTCCGCCGTCCGCATGCCGCGATCGCCCTTCCAAGCCCGGTATTGCCAGGGTGGGTCGGCCAGGATGACGCTGTAGCGGCTCATAGCCCGTTGCCGATCCCCGCGAGCATTAACCGCCGGGTTGCTTCGCTACGGTGCTTCTTCTCGCGAACTAGGATGCGTTGATAGATCCGCATGTCCAAGCGCGCCCCGATCGCCGCCTTAACGATGCCGGCGAGCACGCGCGGATCCAGCGCCTCGCATTGCGTGGTCAATCCCACAAAGCTGCGGGTGTCGGTCTCCTTCGGCGGTGCGGTCGGAAGCTCGTAGGCCTCAATTTGCTCCGGCGTCACGGCCAGGCGCGTAAATGTCACCTCCCCGCCGTAGTGTCCGGCGAACGCCTCTATATCCTCCTCTAGACTCAAGAACATATGCGCCCCGCTCGGATCGTGATCGCCCAGGTGTAGGACCTCCAACGGCCCCTCATCCGCCAATGCACATCCTAGCGTGTGTTTGGCGGTCACCGAATCGAAGCCGCCCGACGAGCACACCTGTACGCTGAACTCGTCCGCCACCTTTTCGAGCTGCGGCACCATGCCTGCCGCCTCACACCACAACATGATCCGCCGCGGCTGACCTTGCTGGCGGTCCAAGGTGAACCACTCGGCCTGTCTCCAGAACGACTCGAAAAACTCTTCGAGGCTAGACCACCCCGCCCGCGCTGTCTGCGTGAAACCATCGTCACGGATGGCGGCCATCGGGATCAGGTGCGCGCGCCGCGCGAGGTTCACAGTTTCTACAAGTTGATTCCTGTACGCGCGCTCCGTCTTATCGAAGCCATGGTGCGACACCAGGATGTAGAACACTTGCCTTAGCGTCAGCGGCAGAATGTCGCGGTAGTCCTCTATGATCTTGGTGACCTTTTCCACCAGCGCTTGCCGCTCACCTCTCGGCGTCCATTTAATGAACCCGCGCGGCCTCGTCCGGCTGCGGGTCAGCTTGATTGCCGCCTCGGTCTCGGCCCAGGTGCTCACGACACCTCTCCGAGCCGAGGCCACCGCTGCCGGCCTGATCGTTGGTCAGGGTCACCCGACCGCGGCTGGTACTCGATGCATCGCCGCGCCGGCCTATCGACTACGTGGGCCCGGTAGGCTGAGCAATAGCCGGTCTTCGCGTCTCGGTCGGCCCGGAAGTTCCGGCAGGTCCGGCAGTGGCGGCGATCATCGGCATCGATGTCCTGTGCATCACCAACAGGTATCAATTTTTCCGGGGTTGCGGAGGTTTCAGGGGTTTCAGCCAATGCTGGCGCGGGCTTAGCTGAAACCTCATGCAATTGTGGTGAGGTTTCAGAGGTTTCAGCCTTCCGCCTTTCCAGGCTTGCAAGCAATCCCTCAAGCCCCATGTTCGCCCCCCAGCTTCTCGGGGTTGATTGGGTACAGCCTCCAGCCCTCCCCGTCGATACGGAAGAATCGTGTCCTCCTGCCTTTAGCGTCCGCAGGCGGCAGCGCTCCGGCGGCCTCCAAGACGTTCAGGGCCGGCGTGAAGTCAAAACCCTTGAGCGCTTCACGCATGCCCCCGGCCGTGAAGAGATATTCCCGGCCGCCGCCGACGATACTGCGCCACCACCCGGCGCGGTCGCGAATAATGACATCCGAATCGCCACTGGCGTCGGCAAAGCGCCCGTCGCCGTACCGCTCGATGAAATCGGACACCCGCTCAAGGATCTGCCGGCGCTCATCGTTACCTTTGCCCCGCTGCGCTCGCCAGCCCTTGAAAAGCTCGGCCGCCGCCGCGATTGCGGCCCCTTCAGGCCAGCCGGTGACGCCGTATTCAGTTGCCAACTCGCCGGCTAACGCCACCACCGCGAAACGCGCCGCGGCTCGCTTTTCCTGGCCTTCGGCCCCTTCTGGCGAGAAGGCAGGTGATTTTTTAATCCGCTCCAGCAGCTCACAGAACTCGCGCTCGTCGCGGGTCAGCTTTTCCAGGAAAGCACGCCCGGCGTGACCGTAGTTCGTTTTCGCCGCCTCCCTGATCGCGTCCGAAAACGCGGCACCGGTCGGCAAGTCATGCAATGCATCCCAGGCGCCGTAACGCCGCGTCGCCGGAACGTCCAGCAGCCGGACCAGTTGCCCGGCCCTGATGCGGTGTCCGCCCTCTACCATCGTAGTGCCGATGGTCCGTTCGCCGCTTGAGAGTACGAAGCATCGCCAGCGGTGCACACTGCGAGCAGCCCCGGTGCGGCTCGCGCGTTGTTTGCCGATCCCGTTCGCGAGTGCATAGACGATCGCGCCGACCTCGCGCGGATCGCATTGATTAATCTCGTCCAGGGCGAGCAGGCTATCGTTACACAGCGTCGCCGCGCCTTCCATCCCGTTCGCGGTGGCACGCCAGCTTCTCAAAAAATCCCGTCCGCCCCAGGTGGCACAACCCGCCTCGATTGCTGTGGTCTTGCCGGTCGAAGAATCGCCGACGAAGTGAGCGCCCCCGCTCTCGCCATTGCATCGGGCTAGCAGCGGTCCTGCGAAGGAAGCCGAAACGGAAAACAGCAGGATCGGATTGCCGATTGCCCGCGACGCGATTGAGGATTTCCATCCCTTGAGCGTTCCGGCCCGGGTGTACTCGGCGTGGCCGCGCTCCCCGGATTGGAAAATAACGCCCGAGGCATTCGGCCCGATGACGGTATCGGGCAGTACGAACGAGGGACCGCACCAACCGGTCTGCAACGCGCAACGCATTCTGCGCCCTGGCGGTTTGGCTTGCAGGTAGTTCCCGAGGAGGTTCTTTGCCGCGGGGCTAATCTCCACGCCCATCGCCAGCAGTTCGCCGCGCAGCTCGTCACCCGATCCGCGCAGCAGCTCCATCGGCATGGCCCACTCCCGCCAGCTCCCGAGTGTCGTCCTCAATCGCAGTAGCCGCCCGAAGTTGTTGTCCTCGGCATCGAAGGTGACGGCGGCCACATGCAGCGGCGAGCACACCCAGGTCTGCGTTAGGATTGGCGGTGCGTCGCCCCTGCCCGCCTTCGCCCCAAAGAACCAGACGCCCGGCCTATATTGCGTGCCGCCGCTTTTTATGACTTTCTCGAAGACGCGGAAGGCTGGGCGCTTGTTTGCGCCGGGAACCGATTTTGAAACCTCTGAAACCTCTGCGCTATCGGTAGGGGTTTCACCGGAAGCCGCGCCATTGCTGGGTGAAACCCCTGAAACCTCACTTTTAGGCAAGGTTGAGTTGTTATCGAAGGGCAGCGCGCCCTCGATCAAACGCTTTAAGGTGGCGCGGCGATCGGGGTCACGGGCCAGGCGAGCATCGATGTCGCAATCAACCGGCGGCACGTAAGAGACCACACAGCCAGCACGGGTAAGTGCGTTCCCAACCCTCTTGCGCCAAGTGTCGCCCACGGCATCAGGATCGGGAAATAGCACGACGGCGCGCCCAGCCAGAAGTCGCTGCGCTTCCTCGATGCAACCTGCACTGGGACTTCCTCCAGCACTCGCCAAAACTGCCGGATGACCGGCACTGATGATAGCCGCAGCGTCGGTTTCGCTCTCGGTCATCACCACCGGACCATCGGGTAACTCGGCCGGCGCCATGAGCATCGCGCGGCTACCCGTTACGGCTATGGCTTTTTTGCCGTTTTTGAACGGCTGGTTATCCGCACGCCTACGCCGCCAGCCGACCACCGCGCCGCTGGCCAGTTTCATCGGGAAATGGACCTCGCGCCTCTTGGCCAAAGCGCCCAGGCATTCCAACGCGCTTACCGCCCATCCGCGCCTGTCCGCAAGCTCGTGGACAGCGGAAATCCAGCCAGTCGCGGGTCGCTCCACGGTACGGCCTGGGGGTTTTGCACCAATCGACTTTGCGATGGCGCGAACCTCAGCGGCCGGGAGCCCATCCCGCTTGGGGTCTTTTAGCAGCTCGTGCTCGATCGCGGCCTCGTCCATACCGCGAGCCCGCATGCGGCCAGCTTCGCGCGTAAGATCGACGTTGCGGGCGCTCACCGCCGCAATACCCGTGCGCCGCAGCGGGGGCACGCCGTCCACGCCCTCGGGGCGCTGGGCTCTCGCCGCATCGTCCGCCCCTCTTACGCCGCGGCCTTGCGGGCCGCTTCTAGCTTCGTTACGAGGCCGCGGATTTCGGCGTCAGACTTGCCGGCAATGCGTGCGGCATTGAGCGCAACCACTTCGCTGGCAGGCCAACCCACTGCACGCGCGCCAAGGCTTACTGGCTTGGGCCACAGCCCTTGAGAAATACGGAGGTAGATCGTCGAACAGGAAAGCCCGGATTCAGATTTGGCGGCAGGAAGCCGAAGGATGGTGTGCAGCATGTTTGCACCCCCTTGGGTGTTGTTGAACATGCCGCCATTGCGAAGCAGCTAGGGGACTGTCCCGCAAGCTGTCTCGTTCGGCCAGGCCGAATGGCGCATCAATACTTGGGTTTGATTTTTTTTCGAGCTAGGGGGCGGGTAAAGCCTGACCACCTGTTGGCGCGGAATCAGCCGAGGTAAGCTGCTTCAAACGGGAGGGAGAGATCCCTTCTTCCTTCGCCACAACCTGAAGAAATGCCCTGGTCCCCTTGGCTTTCTCTTCACGAAGACGCGCCTTGAGCCGTTTCCGGCGCTGTTCCGGCGTTTCGGTATTGACCCCCAGCTCGCGCTGCAATTCGGCGAGCCGGATTTCCTTCGTTTCAAGGTCGGTGGCAGTCGGAGCGGAGATGGCTTTCCACTCCTCGATCTCCTTCTCAATCCTCGCTTTGCACACGAAAGACTCCCACCCAAATCTTCTTTGCTCCTCGGTGGCCGGATCGTGCTGATAATCCCATTGTGCTGCTACGCTGGCCCTTGTGCCTGAAGCGAGAAATCATGCCGGCTTGTAATCCATATCAATCCATTGTAATCCAGGGGATTCCAAAATCAAGCCAA
>JBQTKC010000016.1:0-10255 GCA_052386575.1 Beijerinckiaceae bacterium | reverse complement strand
GCCTGATGGCTCGACATCGACGCTTCGATGTCGCGTGAGCCGAATAGGCCCCCGGCAATTGGCCATACAGCAGTGCCAACAACTGGCGCTTGGTCGTGAAACTCAAACCAGTTCGCCGGTCCCGTGCGATCAGGGCTTCGCCGCCTCCAACGCCATTGCCGGCCGCATCTTGAAGAGCCTGGTCGAGCGCGGCCGAGTGACGCCGGTCCCCGGCCTGATCCGCAAGGCTGGACGCAAGACCGCGCCGATCGCCCGCCCCCATGCCATCCGCAAGCCCAAAGACGTGATCTTCCAGATCGGCACGCTCGCCGTGGCGCTGACCCCCAATCTGGCCGTCAAGCACTTCGATGCCTATGACATCTTCGCCAAATGGACCGTCGCCAAGCCCTTTCGAGTTCATGGCTGAATGCGAGCAAGCGTGTGCGGCAAGGGCCATTCCCCGCCATGTCCTGCCGCCACGATCGCCGAGGCTCAACGGCGGCGTCGAACGATGCAACGGCGCTTGGCGCTACGAATTCCACGCCGTTGTCAACTTGCCCAGCGACATCGCCAAAATCGCTGATCAAGTCGACGCCTTCGAGCATCTCTACAACCGCTTCAGGCCGCGTGGCGCGCTCGACGGCAAAACCCCAAGCCGGTATCATCAAATCTGCCGAGACCGTAATGCCTCTCCGTCTCAATGTCTGAGCCCGGACACTGATTTGACAGACATGATCCGGCAGGTGTAGCCTAAAAGCCAACGTTCCGGGGAATGTTGGCTGAGTGCGGTCGGCCCTGGTCTGGCAGATTCCAGTTCAATCCAATTCTATCAGTTCAATTCAATACCACAACGAGTCACGACATGAGTCATAGCTCAGGATCCCATTTGGCCGAAGTGGTCCGCCGCGAAGCGATGGATTGGGGCGACAATGTTGCCGACAGTTACCATCGTCCCGCCGAACAAGGTATGAACCGCATATGGGACAGGCTTATATGGCCGATCCTCTCCCGCCACAATATCGATTTGTCGGATACGATCGACTTCGCGTGCGGTTACGGCCGTAACGCCAAGATGCTGGCGGCAGCTGGCGCCGGCAAAGTAACCCTTGTTGATGTGAACCCAGATAACGTCGCATATTGTCGCGAGCACATGCTTTCGCTGGGCAATTTTGATGTTGTCCAAAACAACGGGTATGATTTGGCGGACTTGCCGTCCGGCCGCTTCACGCATTTCTATAGCTTCGACGCGATGGTGCATTTTGATTTGGAAGTCATCCTCGCTTACGTAAGAGAATTCGCCCGTGTAATCAAACCCGGAGGGACCTCCTTCATTCACCACTCAAACTATACCGGTAACCCAGGCGGAAATTTTCGGGAGAATCCAGGTCAGCGCAATTTTATGTCGGCGCTGATTTTCAAGCATGCGAGCATCCGCGCTGGGTTTGATGTTTTGGAGCAAGAATTGGTAAATTGGTCCTGTCCGGAGTCCGACTGCTTGACAGTATTGCGCCGTCGGCTCGCGTCGTCCTAAACAGATTAGTGGTGGCAAGTCGGCCGTCTCCCGGGTGGGGAGCCGATATGGGCAGGTCAGCCGGTTGACCCCATGGGGGTCTTTCGTTGCGGCTTTGCCAGCCGGCCGTCGCGGGTCCCCCCCGTGAACGCAACAATGTTGTTGATGGCGGTGCATCGGCCCGCGAGACCCGCGCGTGCGCCTAGGCGGGCACAAACCGTCGGACTGCCTTGCCGGGAAGCGCGCCGTTGCCGCCGGGAAACGCCGATGTGCCGGACAACCGGCTGGGGGACCGGACATGTCGAATTTTAGTGTTGTGTGTTGTTATCGATGGCAATCCCCGCAACGCGCCTGGCGCAGGCCAAATGCCGCGGCCCCGCCACGGATGGGGGGACAATCGCGTCGTTGCCGGCCAGTTGAGACAGGTTCTGAGTCCCTCGCCCAGGCGAGCACGCATGCCGTTGCTTTCAACCCGCCAACGTCATCGCATGGTCACTCTGGCGCCGCGCCCATCAAGCGCAAGCGCGCCACGCACATCTCAAAAGGAAAACGCAACTATAATGCTAAGCCGGCATGCAGCCTGCATGTGGTTGCCTCGTTCAAGACAGGAAGTTTAGCACAAAAATAGACGTCCAGTGAAAAGGGGATGATAACGTTACGGAACGACGTGCCGGTCCCTCGGCGCGTTCAACTCATGACGACATTGATCGCGCTCTCCGGCAGCTCCTTGCCAAAACAGCGCTGATAGAATTCCGCGACGAGCGTGCGTTCCATTTCATCGCATTTGTTGAGAAAGGTCAGGCGGAACGCAAAGCCGGCGTCGCCGAAAATTTCCGTATTCTCGGCCCAAGTGATCACCGTGCGCGGGCTCATCACGGTCGAAAGATCGCCGGCGATGAACGCATTGCGGGTAAGCTCGGCGACGCGAACCATCTTGCTGACCGTGTCGCGGCCGTCCTTGGTTGCCTGGAATCGCTTGGCCTTGGCAAGCACGATGGCGATTTCCTTGTCATGCGGCAGATAGTTCAAGGTCGCGACGATCGACCAGCGGTCCATCTGTCCCTGATTGATTTGCTGGGTTCCGTGATAAAGCCCGGAGGTATCGCCAAGGCCGATCGTATTTGTCGTCGAAAACAGGCGGAAGGCGGGATGCGGTCTTATCACCCTGCTCTGATCGAGGAGAGTGAGTCGGCCCGACACTTCTAGGACGCGCTGGATAACAAACATCACGTCGGGTCGGCCCGCGTCATATTCATCAAAACAAAGGGCGACGTTGTTTTGCAGCGCCCAAGGCAGAATGCCATCCCTGAACTCGGTCACTTGCTGGCCGTCCTTAAGAACGATCGCGTCCTTGCCGATGAGATCGATGCGCGAAACGTGACTGTCGAGATTGATGCGCACGCAAGGCCAATTGAGCCGCGCAGCGACTTGCTCGATATGGGTGGATTTGCCGGTGCCGTGATAGCCGGCAATCATCACCCGGCGATTCTTGGCAAAGCCCGCCAGAATGGCAAGCGTGGTATCGCGATCGAAGAGATAGTCCGGGTCGATGTCTGGAACGTGCGGATCCGCGCTTGCGTAGGCAGGCGCTTCCATATCGCTGTCGATGCCGAACACCTGGCGCACCGAAATCTTCATGTCGGGCAGGCCGCCGGAAGCGGCGCATTCGTCCATTATCATGCCTGCGTTCATCCTTCGTGCCGGGCCCGGCGCAAACGTTTGGGGCGATCGTGAAATTATCTTCCAAATGCTCTTTTCTTCCTAGAAATTCGATGAGCGCCAGGCAAAAACCCAATTGAGCGGGCGGCAAGCGTCAGACATGCTTCACCGACTTCAGGTAATGATAGGCGCGGATGATCTCGCGCAATTTGTCTTCGTTCGACCGGTCGCCCGCGTTGGCGTCGGGATGAAGGCGCTTTACCAAATCCTTGTACCGGGCCTTGATCATGGTCATGTCCACACTATCGTCGAGACCCAATTCGGAAAGGGCGTTTAAGGCGGCCAGCCCATAGCGCGGTTTGCGCGACGCCTCGCTGGAATAGCGCCGGACGTTTGAATGAAACTTCCCCAGCGGGGCGCCTATGCGCGATGGATCGTCGCCATCCTCGCGAAAACTCTTGGCCCCGCGACTCACGCCCATCGACCACGTTGGGCGATGGCCAACCAAGGCATCGCGCTGGTAAAGAGCCATTGCTTCCGCGCTCATGCCGTTGAAATAGTTATAGGTGGCATTGTATTCACGGACATGTTCGAGGCAAAAGCAAAAGTATTGGCCCTCTCGAGAACGGCCCATTGGCGCGCGGAACTCGCCCGCTTCGCTGCAGCCCGGGTGCTGGCAGCGCGCCTGATCCGGGCGCCGCGCCTCCCTCGGTTCGGACTTAACCCTGATACGGTCGAAGAATTGCGATTTTAAATTCATGGCTCCGGCATTATGAATGTTTTTGGAACGGCCGCAAGCGGCCCGAAATAGTAAAATGACCATGATGCCGCTGGTTTGGCGGCCGTTGACGCTTGTAAAGGCTGGCGTGACATGGACGTGCGAAGCGACGTTGCCGCGGGCGAACGAATCAAGGCGAAATTACAGTCTGCCTTTGCTCCCGACTCCCTCGAAGTCATCGACGAATCCCACAAGCACGCGAGCCACGCTCATGCCATGAAGCCGCCCGGCGCGGCCGCGAGCCTGGGCGGAACCCACTTTCACGTCAAACTAGTTGCGGAAGCCTTTAGGGGCAAGAGCTTGGTGGAGCGCCATCGTTCGATCAATCGTCTGTTGCGGGACGAATTCGATGCCGGCGTGCATGCGTTGGCGATCTATGCCAAGGCGCCGGGAGAATGAAGTCCGCGCGGCGGCCGGAAGTCCAGGCCAAAATCCTTTGACCCGCGGCTTGGCATGGCTTTCCCGAAAAAACACCGCTAACGTTGCTGTTGATCGTTGCTCCGTATCCAATGGGATCGCTGTTTATGAAAGTTTGGCATGGCGCGAAGGCGTTGATCGCAATCCGCCCCGGCCGAGCGAGCCTGGCGGCGATTATGTAAGATTGCGCAAATCGGCTTAGCGCGGGGAGTTGACATGCAAGCGATTGTGAGCGCTTTATGCGCGTGTGCCGGGCACGAACTGCGCCCGCTCCCTCTCCAATTCCTGGTTTCGATGTTGGGCGCGCCGGTGACGGCGCGTGCGCCTTGTTGCGAGAGAGCGGCCGCGTCCTTTCTGGGGAAGGGGATGTCTACTATCAATGAGGCACGCGCCGCGCTTGGCCGCGCGCCGCTGACGGAAGCTTCGGCTTTTCAAATTCCCGACTTTGCACCCTGGTGCTTGCTCGCGCTTTGAGCGTGCCGTTGACGTTTGTGGTTAAGAGCGGCCCGCATCGACAACGCCCTAGCGTTAAACTGAAGGAGCGGCCTTCAAAGACCGAATCCAGAACTTAGCTGGAAATCGAAAAAATCGAACTTCTGCCCTTACACGACGTTAAGGCTTTCGTGGCATCTTGAACACGTGGCTGGTAGTACCCAATTTGTGGGGGTTGCGAGAAAGTGTGGATTGTGCCATAACCCTACAGTCGAGAGACCATTGTGGGGGTCGTGGTGTTGTTGCAAGGAGGATACTATGACTGGATACACTTTTGTCATGGAGGAGTGGGGAAGCCTTACCTGAGAGTCCGACTCATAATTAATTATTTGGGCTGGCAAGTCTCGCGATCCGCCGGGAGAGTTGCCTGATGGAGGCGATGTGCAACCACGCCTCGGAAGAGGCGATGGAGGCTTCCCAATCCTTGGCAAGCCTTCGGCAGCGATTGATCCAGGACAGGGTGCGCTCGACCAGCCATCGTCTTGCGGCCAGGACGAAGCCCTTGGCTCCCTCCGGGCGCTTGACGATTTCGATAACGGGACCATTCATTTCCGCCAGAGCGCTTTCGAGCTTCTCGCCGGCATAGCCGCTGTCGGCGAAGATATGCGCGAGGGTTGGGAAGCTTTCGCAGGCGAAGCCGATGACGCGGGGGGCGCGCCATCCCGGTCCTGAATGCTCGCCTCGCGCACGATCCCGGTCAGCATATGGCCTTGCGCGTCCGTCACGATATGACGCTTGCGGCCCTTGATCTCCTGAGCTTGCCGAAGGGTTGCCAGCGTCGAAGCCGCGCGGACCTCCGGCTTCCGTCGTCTTGACGCTTTGGCTGTCGATGATGGCGGCCGTGGGCTCCTCCGCGCGGCCGCAGAGCGTGCGCGCAGCGCAAACCAGCGCTTCGTTGAGGAGATCGAGCGCGCCGCTGTCGCGAAGCCGGTAAAAGTAATGCTGCACGGTGGTGAACGGGGGAAAATCCTTCGGCAACATCGCCCATTGGCAGCCCGTCGCGGCGATGTACTGGATGGCGCTCCAAACCTCGCGCAGATCCGTCTTGCGCGGACGCCCCACGCGCGAGGGCCCGGGCAGGAACGGCTCGACAATGGCCCATTCCGCGTTCGCGCAATCGCTTGCATATCGAGCCCCGCTACGGGCATAGTGTTGTCGAGTGGTTGCAGTCCAGGCCATCCGATCCTCCGTCGATTCGCAACCGACAGAGAATCACAAGCCACTGAAACCACTCAACCTAATTTTCGTTTGGGCTCTGAGGCTTGATTGCCTCCAAACGTCAGAGTATACGTGGAATCCATGACCCCAGTGGAAGCCACTTTCATTATAGGTGGAGTTGCTGCACTCATAGCGTTATGGGGTGTCATTTCACAACGACAAATTGCAAGCCGCCGCGCTATGCTGGATTATATTGCGACTTCGAAATCGAACAGCCAGTTAGTTGAAGCGCGTCGAAAATTCATTGAACTCGCGAAAACTGCAGGGGCAGGCGGGCTTGCGCCTTGGGCTGCTGAAGCTAAAGAAAAAACGCCAGAAGCCCAAAACATTTCGGAGGTGCTAAATCAATATGAACTAATTTCCTTATCGATCCAGCGCGGTATTCTAGATTACAAGCTGTATCGCCTGTTGAGTAGATCAGTTACACTTCGTTATTGGGAACATGGTTACCCATTTATCGCTACCCTGCGCGGCCGCCTGAAAAACGATATGTTTTATCATGAGTTTGAAGAAATGGTAAAATGGCTTAAAGATGAAAAGAAGCCGAAAAGACATTGGTGGTGGGGTAAGTTATTTTAAGAGACTGATCGCCGCAGCGGTCATTTAGCCAGCGCAGGAAAGCACGCGCTTGGTGATTAAGTTCGCCTTGTTTCATAAGCCGCTGATAAATCATGCGTTTGCCGACAGTGCCTTTGGCCATTTTCTCGGCGCGTTCCATATGGTCAACCCCAAGCGCTGCGCGGTTCGAATATCGGAAATCGATTTCGCCAACATAGCGGCGAATGCCGCGGATTATGTAAGATTTCGCAAATCGGCTTGGCGTAGGGAGTTGACATGCAAGCGATTGCGAGCGCTATATGCGCGCGTGCCGGGCACGAACTGCGCCCACTTCCACTCCAATTCCAATTTTGGATGTTGAGCGCGCCGGTGACGGCGCGGGTGTCGCGCCGCGGTAAGCGGCAGCGTTTGCCGGCGAGCATCGCGATCCGCCCGCCCAATGCGGTTTAGCGGCGCTCACCGAGGGCGTGATCGGTTCTCGCAAGAATCATCGCGGTTCGCCGCCTGGGTGATCTTCCGAAGCGAATGCCGCAGATCATGTAAGATTGCGCAAATCGGCTTGGCGTGGGGAGTTGACATGCAAGCGACTGTGAGCGCTATATGCGCGCGTGCCCGGCACGAACTGCGCCCGTTTCGATGGTGCTCCATCGCGATAAGCCTGGCACACGCGGTTGCGCAATGATCCAGAGCGTTGCGACTGTCGGCTCAGCGGACTCATCGACGTTTGCCCGAACTGGTCAGTGAAGAGCTGACCGCAATTCCATTGGTCCAAGTGGCAGGAAACTCTCGACTCGACGAGGGCTTCCGCGCGCCTTGATCGTAATCGCAATCGGGCTCACGCATGGTGTCTTTCAGCGCAGGCCAGGAAGCGGCTCGCCGTCTCCTGGAGGGGCCGCAGCGTTACACGTGTCTGGCAGGAGGGACACGCTCAGGCAAAACCTTTCTCATTGTTCGGATGATTTTGCTGCGTGCGCTCAAGGCAAAGGGTTCCCGCCATGCTATCTTGCGCCACCACGCCAATGCGGCGCGGGCGTCGATCGCGCTCGGCACGCTTCCTCAAGTCATACAGCTCTGTTTTCCGGGCATGCGGCTTAAGGAGCATCGCCAGGATGGTTATTTCGCGCTCCCCAATGGCTCGCGTGTCTGGATCGGGGGGCTCGACGACAACGACCGCGTCGAGAAAATCCTCGGGCTCGAATATGCTAGCGTGTTCCTGAACGAAGCCTCGCAGATTCCTTATTCGTCCGCGTTGATCGCCTTCACGCGGCTCGCCCAAGTATCGCGCGGAATTCGCCAGCATGCCTTTGTCGATCTCAATCCATGCGGAAAGTTACATTGGACCAATGTTCTTTTTGGCGAACACCGCGATCCGGTTTCCATGCAGCCGCTTAAAGACCCGGAAAACTATCGGCGCACGTTTCTGAATCCGCCGGACAATATCGAAAATCTTTCCGGGGAGTTTTTGATGAGCCTCGAAAATCTTCCGGAAAAGCAGCGCAAACGCTTTTATGAAGGCGTTTACGTCGATGAAGTCGACGGTGCGCTGTGGACGTACGAGACAATCGAGTCCGGCCGTCGCGCGCCCGAGGAAATCGTCGAAGAGAAGCGCATGGCGGTTGTCGTCGCCATCGATCCTTCAGGCGCCGCGGGACGCGATGATTTGGGCGCGGACGAGATAGGTATCGTCGTCGCGGCAAGAGGAACTGATGGCGACTGCTATATTCTCGCCGATCTTTCCTGCCGCGAGGCGCCGGCGGTCTGGGGCAGGCGGGCGGTCACGGCCTTTCATGAATACCGCGCCGATTGCATCGTGGCCGAAAGCAATTTCGGCGGCGAGATGGTTCGCGCGACCATCCAGGCGGCGGACCGCAACACGCCGGTACGCCTTGTGACCGCAAGCCGCGGCAAGGCTGTTCGCGCCGAGCCGATCTCGGTTCGCTACGCGCAAGGTCAAGTGCATCACGTCGGCCGATTCGGAAAGCTCGAGGACCAGCTCTGCGCCTTCTCCTCGGCCGGCTACACGGGCGGCGGCAGTCCCGATCATGCCGACGCCGCGATATGGGCGCTGACCCACCTTTTCGGTGCCGACGACGGGACAGGGATCATCGAATTCTATCGGCGCGAAGCCGAAGGCCAAAACGACGCGTAACGCCGCGATCGGCTGTAATTGCGCCCATCGGGCGCGGTAAGCAACAATCAAATCTACGAAGGAAACAGCATGGCCGAGCGTGGCGCGGGGCAAAGAAGCTGGCCGCTAAGTCCCTATGAGGTCAATGTCAGCTTCGCGACGGCCAACGCGGCCGGAGAGGCGGCAAACTGGTTCGGCCCCTTAACGCCGATCACGCCGCTCGCGCCCCCCGAGGTTGCCGGGCGGCAATGGGATTATCCGGCCGGCTATAATCTTTCGACGCTCTCGCGTCCATTTGAGCCGATTACATTTTCGACGTTGCGCGCACTCGCGGATGGTTACGATCTTCTGCGTCTTGTCATCGAGACGCGAAAGGATCAGGCCGCGCGTCAAATGTGGAACATCGCCGCGCGGGACAATGGGTCGCGTTCCGCGACGGACGCGGCGCGTATCGCGACGGTGAAGAGCTTCTTTGCCCGGCCGGACGGGATCCATGGTTTTGCCGATTGGCTGCGGATCCTGCTCGAAGAGGTTTTCGTGACCGACGCGCCGGCGCTCTATATGAGCCGCGACCGGGGCGGCCAGCTGAAGGCGCTTTTGCCGCTTGACGGGGCGACGATCAAACCGGTAATCGATCCCTGGGGCCGCGTGCCGCAGCCCTACCTCGATGGCGGCAAGCTTATCTATCCTGCTGCCTATCAGCAAATTCTGAAAAACCATCCGGCGATCGATTATTCGGTGCGCGACCTGATCTATCGGCCGCGCAATTCTCGCGTCAATCGCGTCTACGGCATGAGCCCCGTCGAGCAGGTCGTGACGACGGTGAATATCGCGCTCCGCCGGCAATTGTATCTCCTCGATTATTTCGCCGAAGGAAATATTCCAGACAGCCTCATTGGCGTCCCGGAAACCTGGACGCCGGATCAGATTGCATCTTACCAAAAATATTGGGACGCCTATTTCGATGGCGATCTCGGCCGCCGCAGACGGGCCAAATTCGTTCCTGGCGGTATCGCGAAGACTTTCATCCAGACGAAGGAGCCGGAACTCAAGGGGCCATTCGACGAGTGGCTCGCGCGCATCGTCTGCTTTGCTTTCTCGATTTCGCCCCAGGCTTTCACCCAAACGGTCAACCGCGCCACCGCCGAGACGCAAAAGGAGCTGGCCGAGGAGGAGGGCTTGGCGCCGATTCTCGCCTGGGCGAAGGCGCTCATCGACGATATTTTGGCGGCCGAGTTCGATGCGCCCGATCTCGAATTTGTCTGGAGCACGGGTCCTGAAACCGATCCCGCGACACAGGAGACGATCCTTTCGGGCTATACGTCGAAGGGCATTTTGACCATCAACGAGGCGCGCGCCGCGCTTGGCCGCGCGCCGCTGGCGGTGGCCTCGGCAGATCGGCCGATGACGCTCACCAACGCGGGTTTTGTCGCGCTGCCGGAATAGGCGGTCCTGCGCTGTCTCGCTTTCGCCGCGCAAAAATTGACCGACGGCGACGAGGCGGGCGCGCAAGTGG
>JBQTKC010000015.1:0-5016 GCA_052386575.1 Beijerinckiaceae bacterium | reverse complement strand
CAAAGCCCTCCTGTGCCAGATCGCGGTAACGCTCGCCCATTTCCGCGACGGCTTCATCGAGTCGCACAACGGCATCGTCAAGATCGGTGATCACCGGACCCGTGAGATAAGGGCTTCCGTTCAGGGAACCGAAGGTCAGGATCTTGGGATCGATGATGGTAAGCTTAAGCGCTGTGACTTGGTTGCGGTAGACGAGGTTCGCGACCAGAGACTTCAAGAATTCGCTCTTACCGCTTCCCGATGACCCCGCCACCAAGGCGTGGCAGCAATTCGGATCGGCGAGGTCAGCGAGCATTGGTTTACCGTCTACCCCTATCCCAACTGGGATCACCATGGGTGATGGATGCTGCCTAAAATCGGGGGTTTCGATCACCTCGTTCCAGCGGACGGTGTCCGGCTTCGGTCTGGGGATGTCGATGTGCACGTACCCCTGGGCCGGCTCGATGCGCGGCGGCTGAAGCAAGGCCAGGCGCACTTGCAGATCCTCCGCGCGATTCGCGAGCGAGACCACTTTCACTCCCGCCGCCGGTCGCACGCGATAGCGCACCAGTTGCGGGGCCTCGATCCTGTCCATAACTTCGACCTCGAGCTTGAAGGCGGCGAAGCAGTCCCGAATCGCTGCCGCCAAGGTGTCCTCCTCTGAAGCCGACGGCTTGACCGCGTGGGTTCGGTCCGCGTCACGAGCCGGCCCATCGCCCGGCATAAGCTCCGGCAGAATCGGAGCGACAACTTCCTCGAAAAGGCTATCGAGTTGTTGCACCGGCACGGATAGCTCATGCAAGTCCGGTTCGTAGTATTCGAGCACCCCATGAAAGCGGAGGCCCGGCTTGGCGATGGCCAGCATCCGCGAATAAATAGCGAGCTGTATCAGGTCATGTTTGGCCTGCGCGCCGCGCGACAGCTTATAGTCGATGACCTCGACTCCGTGCACCGGGTGAGTCCGCACCGCGTCCACGCGCCCGGCGATGAGCAATGCGCCACGACTGGTCTCTATATGCACGTTCTTGAGATCGAATTCCTCCTCGAGATAGAGGTCGCGCCACACCTTAAAGGCCGGTGCACCGGCCCGTAAATCAGCCAATCGCTTGCAGAAGGCTCGCAAGCACTGCTTGAATCGATGGCTAGCCGCTATCTGATTCGCCCTCAACAACTTCGCCAGCTCAGTGCTGGCAAAACGATCGAAGAGCGCTTGCCAGAGTGCTTCGCCGCTCTCAAGACTCGCGGCGGCGTTGGTCGGGTCGCACAGCCACCCGACGAAGTTTTCGGCTAACTTGTGAAACACTACGGAATTTGTTTTGACCCCGCCTTGGGCGATCCGTAGCTGTGTCGACGGGCGTTCACCCGCGAGCCAGCGCGCCCGCCATGCCGGATCGAGGCACGCGCATTTCAGTTCGCTGACCGTGATCTTCCTTGCCATTGAAGCACGACCATGGACGGGCTGTGATGTATGGCGATCTCCGCCACAGCACCGCAGGCAGCAAGCACGGTATCTCGGTCATTGGGACCCACGAGTTGACGGAGGAGATCTTCGAGGTTCAGGAATCGTTCGCGCATTACCGTCTTTCGAACCCGTGCTCGAAGCTCTTCGTCGAGCGTGTGAACCGGGGGCACCGGCTCCGGATGGGCGGGTTCCATGATCCGCTTCCATACCCGATTGAGCTCGTCGCGGAGAAAGTCGAGCACCTCTTGGGCTGCAAACTCGATATCCCCTTGGATGGCATCGCTATGCAGCTCGTGGGCGGCATAGATGAGCTTGACCTCATCGGGATGGAGCGGAAGTATATGGAGGAAGCGGCGTTTCGCCTCTTCGATCCGGGGACCGATCTTCGGCCACCTGCCCGGTATCGGTATGGAAACAAGCTCCGGGGTGCGCAGATACACGATCTTGGTGCCGGGATGTTGCTTACGATAGACCTCGGAGTCCTCGGCGATCTTGAGCCAACGCTGCCAGTGCGATCCCCCGTCGAAGTCGAAGAGGATCTGCTGCTTCTCGCCTCGCCAGCAAAGCATGCGGTGGCCAGGTCGCGTCTCGAGCTGTGCGACCTCGACCCCGCTCATTCCTTTGGCGAGCTCCTGCACGAGCCAGCGCAGGATGTCGCGGTTGAATTCCAGCCGTCGCGGCTGGCTCGCAACTTTGTCACAGTACTCTCGGAAAAGATCCCCGAGCGATAACCGAGGCGAGATAGGGCCCTCCCAACTTCTGGCACAGAACTTCAAGAAACTGCGAATCCCGATTCTGTCCTTTTCGCCAACGATCTCGTCGATCCGCCTTCCCCCATCGAGAAACCTGGCGATGCGGGATTTCGGCGCTTGACAGACCTGTAAGCGTAGAGTGACGAACTCGCCGGCCTGCTCGCGGTCCAGACCCTCAAGTTCCAAGGGATGGGTCAGACGATGTAAATGCGCGCCTTCCCAATGGACTCTAATCGCGTCGTTCCACGGCACTGCGTTCGCCGTGAACACGGTCATCTGATTTCGTGCTTCGCGAGTGATGACTTCGATACAATTTCCTAAGGACTTTGCGAGATTCGGGTCTCTACCATAATTCTCGGTCTGGTCGAAGCAGAGGATAAACGGCCGATAGAAGCCAGCCAGTCGGCAGAGATCCAAGATACGCTTCATGCATAGCTCGTTGAGCTGCCCTGCCGTCATGTCAGAACGGGGGCAGTTCGCCGCCTTGAGCCCCGTCGGCTTTGCGTCTTCTTCGTCTATACTCTCGCCCTTGAGCCAATCGAGGCACACGTTCCGTGAGCCCCTGTTTCCTGACCACGTATAAGTGAACAAGACCCGCAACCAAGCGTGCGGGTCGGTCCATAACTGTATCCCGCGCGCCTCGACGCATTCGGCCATCGCTTGTGGGTACTCGGACTGCCCGAACGTCTTCGCAATAAATTGCGGCCATTGCTTATGCGCGCGAGCTTGTTCGTAGGTTGCGAGCCTCCCTTCCCGTAGGGCTTTGATCACCTCTGCTTTGGGCTGCTTGGCGCGAACGAGGCCCGTATCGACCATGTCGGCGACGAGGTGTGCGATCACGCCATGGGCGAAGGCATGGAGCTGGGTTGTCTCGTTTGGATTGGGGCCGTGGGCTTGCGTCTTCTCGGGCGCCTTCAACTCGTAGACGATGCGGTCGAGAATCGACTTCCACGGCGTCTCCGAATCCTCGAAGGGTTGAATGTTGATGCGCGTGGCGGTCCCTTCGAGCGCTTGAAACAAGCGACCGATGAGGTGCGATTTTCCATAGCCGGCTTCGGGCGAGATGACCAACCGTATTTTGGCGAGCCTGGCCTCGATGCGTGGCAACGGGTCCCGCGTCAATTGATCGAACGCGGCGAGCAACTTATCGAGTGCCCGATCGTTCAGACCGGGGACCGGCTTTTCGATCCGCCTGGGATCGATCGCGATATCGTTCTCGAACGGATTGACAATAAGGTCAGGATCCATAGGGGGTCAACTTACGAAGCGAATGATCAAATGAGGCTGGCCGTCGATGTGGATGGCTGCAGCGCGGGTTGCTTCGGAAGCGAGGAGCCAATCGCCTCGGCTTGGCATAGCGCGACCCGCCCGGCACTCTTGCACCAGCACTTCCGCTAGCTCATTTATGGGAGCTTGCAAACGGCGCCTCAGCTCTTCGACCAGCACGTTAGATAGTCCCGTTGCATTTACGATTTCCCGATAGGCCGCGAGAACCCGATCACGGGTGAGTGTCGGCATTTCGGAGACCGGCCCGCTTAAAGAGGCCGTATGCAAGAAAAAAGCCATGCTCCGCCGTGCAAGCCGTAACAATTTGCCGTCGCGAACCAGGAGCTTGATGGCCTCCTCGGCCTTGTCGTTGGAGGCGCCCTTGAGACCCCTGCGCAGCTCGGTGGCGATGTAGAGCTTGGGGTTTCCAGGGACCGCCTTTGCTTCGATGTGCGCATAGGCAAGCTCGAGTGGACAATAGTGGTCACGCAGCACATAGCGCGGCGTCGACGGTGTACCCACGTTGCCGATGTGAAGCGCGCCTTCCAGGCCACTCAAAGCCTCACGGTAAGCTTTCGCCGTGTTGCCGGTACCGCGGACTCCCAATGCCGATCGGTTCAAACCCGCGGCACCAGCGTCTTGCAACCGGCTCAAGATGCGGGCTTTACAGTCTTCAAGCGTTAAGGTCGTCATGAGGCGTTCCTTATTTGCGTCGGTTTGTATCAGTATCTTCGAGCATACATCAAGCCCGGTGTGATCACCGCGCTCCGTTCCGGAGTGGCCGTCGGCGCGATCAGCGTGGGAGCGCATAGGCTCTATGTTGGCGGATGAGGCGCCGAGCGAGCAGCAAGGTAACCCGTATACAGCGCAGCGGAAGTGGGGAAGCCGGTGCCATGATCATTCCCGGATTCCGTTGCACTCCATGCAGGCTACTCTCGCTAGGCTGCTCGCCCTGGAAGCGGCATTTGAATCGGCCGGCGACTACTCCGCCGACTGTCAGGTCTTCCTCGAGTTCTTCCCATCTGAGTGCGTACCCGTCTAACTCGACCCGCACTTCCTTAAGCTGGTCTTCGGATGCTTGACTCAGGATCCGAAATCGGTCGGCAGGAAAACCGAAGGTATGCCCATCCGTCAACTCTAGATAGATCATCCGTCCTTCTGCCCAGGCTTTAATGGCGACGGGTTCTATGTCCATAAGGATCTGTCTGTGCTCAAATACGAGCCGCTCGATCTCTCGTAAGTTGTGAGGAAACGCCGCGGTTACGAGCCAAAGCTACAGGCTCAAGCCAGAATTTACACCCACCATCGGGGCAGCGCACGTGAATGAGCAGCTCAAGGCTTTGTCTCTACGGTACGGCGGGGATCCAGTTCCGACCGTTCGAGCGCGCCGCTGCCGGCTCGTGATCGGGCCCTTGCAGCAGCGAGGACCTTTGGTCGCCGTCTGCCGGAACGCCGCCGGGAATGAGAGGTCTTAGTCTGCAAACCAGGCCGCTCCGCAACTAGAGGGCATCCCAACAGGCAGGTGCGATGGCAAGCATGACTCAACCCTCGTCCCCG
>JBQTKC010000014.1:0-10655 GCA_052386575.1 Beijerinckiaceae bacterium | reverse complement strand
AGAAAGCTACGTCGGCTGCGTGGAAGGTTGCTTTCTCGCCGAGAAACATTAAGAATTAAAAGCGAACCCGCGCGACGACGGGGACGAGCTCACCGAGGGAGGGCGCCATGAAGCGCACATTCAAAATGTGGGCCGCCGGTTTGTCTTGTGTCGCGGCCATTTCGGGGGCGGCGGCGCAGCACGCGATGGTGACGGACCAGGAACTCATGGACAAACTGAAGGGCGCCGCCCCGGCCGCGGTGTTGGCGGGCGCGACCGTTATGATTATGGGCGCCGGCGGGCAGATGAAGGCCATCGCGACGGGAACAAACGGCTGGACCTGCTTGGATCACGGCGGCGGCCCGATGTGCGCCGACGAGGCTGCGACGGAATGGGCGAAGGCCCGGAAGTCGAAAGGGCCTGCGCCGCAAAAGCTCGGCTTCATCTACATGCTCAGGGGGGACAATGGGGTCAGCAACACGGATCCCTACGCCGCCAAGGAAACCCCGGACAATAATTGGATCAAGACAGGCCCGCAGGTGATGATCGTGGGCGGTGAGGCGAAAAACATGGTGGCGGGATATCCGAGAGACGCCAAGCCAGACCCGGCGAAGCCCTATGTGATGTGGCCGGGAACGCCCTACGAACATTTGATGCTGCCGGTCAGATAACGGCAGCGGCGAATACGGCATGCGATGACCGTGGCGTTCCAGTCACAGCTCGCGCAGTCCTCGTCGAACCACCTCGTCTCTACGTCGCCGGGTTTTAGCTCAAGGTCCCGGGCAGGGCCGCATCCGCTTGGTTGTCGACGCTGGCGAGTTCGGCATTCACCAAGGGCCCAGCAAAGGCGATACGGACAACGTTACCGGATTTGCCGGACCGATGATATCGTTTCTGGGTTCGCGCTCCCGCGGAAAACCAACAAAACTTGTTACTGCACAAGCTCCCAGGTGATCTGAACTTCGGTTCGCAACGTCTCGACGCCAGGCTCGACCGGGACGGCGGCGGCGCTTTCGCGCTGGGCGGCACCAAGCGTTCGCGGCGGCAACCCTACGGGGACTGGATAGGGTAAGTTGGTGGCGATTTCCAGGACCCGCCCGAGCTTGAGGCCGAGCCCATTGATGTAGCTATTGGCCTTGCGCAAGGCGTCGCGAACGGCGTCGCCGCGCAGGGCGTCGTATTTCGCTTCCTTCTGGGTGTAATCGAACGTGATGCCGCCAAAACTGTTGGCGCCGTTGTCCATTAATTGCCCCGCCAGAATACCGGCCTTTGCGATTTCCCGGACTCGCACGCTCAACGAATTATGGGCGTTGTAACCGCGCAAGGTCTGCTTGGTGCGGCCATTAGCGCCGGTGACCACATCGTAAACAGGCGCGAGCGTTACCGATTCTGTCTTGATATCTTTGGTCTCGATGCCCTGTGCCTTGATCTGGCTGATAATTGCCTGGGCGGCGCGGGCGTTGTCGCGCGCGGCATTGGCGGCGTTTGGCCGTTCGGTGTCGACGCCGAGCGAGATCGTCGCGATATCGGGAACGACTTCCGAGCTTGCGACGCCATTCGTTGTAATCGTTGGCACCGAGTCTTTTAGGGACAGGACTTGCTGGGCATGCGCACTATTCATCTGCGCCGGAATGGCGAGCGGCAGCGAGGCGATAAAAGCGAGGCGGGCAAGCGGAGGTGGAAAACGCAAGGTTGACATGAGGAGTCTTTCGGCGGGAGGAAGGCTCGGCGTCGAGGTGGGACGTCCGAAATCCCTCCGCTGCGGCTTGGCGTATCCTATCCCAGCCCAACGCGAGACGAAACACAGCGCTTTCACTTGGCCTTACCCTCCGCGCCTGGGGCCTGCCCGCCAGGAAAGCGGGCAAGCGTTGCGATCACTTCTCTATCCGTGACCTGGCGAAAATCGCCGTAGAAAAAACCAACCGCTTCGAGCCATGCCGGCGATTCAAGACAGACGATAGAATCGGCTTCGTCCCGCAGCTCGTCTAGCGTGTCCTTGGCCGCCACCGGCACGGCGAGCACCAGCTCTTTTGGCGCGCGCGCGCGGATCGCGCGAAGCGCCGTACGCATCGTCGCGCCGGTCGCGATGCCGTCGTCGATGACGATGACGGTACGGCCTGCGGCATCGGCGCGGGCACGGGCGTCAAGATATCGGCGCCGGCGGCGTTCGATCTCGGCGAGCTCCGCGTCGCGGACCATGTTGAATTCCGTTTCCGTGACGCCGGAGTGTTGGATAATTTCCGCATTGCGCACGACGATCGGCGCGGCGCCGTCGGCGACCGCGCCCATGGCGAGTTCGGGCTGCGCCGGTACGCCGATTTTCCGGACCAGGATCAGATCGAGCGGCGCGCCGAGAGCCGCCGCGACCTCGGCGGCGACAGGCACGCCTCCGCGCGGCAACGCAAGGACTATCGGCAAGCGCTCCTTGTAGCCGGCAAGCGCCGCCGCCAAGCAGCGGCCGGCGCCAGAACGATTTTTAAACGGCATCCCGCCGCTCCTTGCGAACATTTAGGCAATGGTGAGAGCTGAGCGGGGTGGCGCACGGCGGGGCTGCACCGTGACCGTCACTTCGACATCTTGATTGAGCCGGTCAAGCATCGTGATCAAGCGGTCGATTGTGAAGCGCGCGAGCTTCGCCTGCCGGACACGGGAGAAATCCGCTGCGGCAAAACCGGTCAGCTCATGAGCGCGGCGAACGCTTATGCCTTGTTCGTCGAGCACGGCTATGATCTTGGCGGCTAGCATTGCCTTGAGTTGCTCCACTTCCGGGTTGGGAAGGCCAAGATCACGAAAAACGTTGCCGCTGCCACGCACCAATTCCATTTTGTCCTTGCTCACTTTAGCGCCTCCTTCAAACGCTTCACTCTCTCGCGAATAACATCGACCTCTGTCTGGGGCGTCTTGATCCCCTTCTTTGACTTCTTCTGAAAAGCGTGGATTACCCAAAGCGCCGCATCAAGCTGCGTTGCATAAATGACGCGGAATGCATCGCCACGGTGTCGAAGGGCGATTTCGAATACCCCTCCTCCAGAGCCCTTAAATGGCTTAGCGTTATCGGCCTTTCCGCCACGGGCGGCGATTGACAAAGCATGGGCCGCATCCCTTTGAACTTCTGGCGGAAATGCTTCAAAGCTGCACAATGCGCCTCTAAGCCAAGAAATTTGCCGAATGTGAATCATTCAGGCGATATGTTGTCATAAATGACAACAATTTGCAAGCCAACCTTCGCCGGGGATCCGTGTAAGGCTTGCTCGAAGCAAGGCAAACGTGCTGCCGCCACTTGGGTGGCCCGATACTCCGGCGGCCGAGTATTTATGCACCCCGGCGCGTCCGGCTCGGTGTGGCCTTGCTCCCAATCCCGCAAGGTGCCGAGCGGAACGTGATACCGCCCGGCAAACTCCTCCTACGTCAGCCCGAGAGCGCACGGCGCAAGATTTTGACGCGCGGCACCGGCGCGCTGTTTGCAACTTTTCCGTTGTCGTGGGCCGTGCATCTGGGGCGAATTCATCTTCCAAGGCGTCATAGGCCTTCCTATATTCGGTTTCCTTCATCCATTGATTGTGCAAGTCATCAAGCTTGGTCATGCGATCTCCTTCACCCGCTGATCTTGCGGGCGCGCTTTGCGAGCGTGCGCAGCCGCAACGCGTTGAGCTTGATAAACCCTTCGGCGTCGCGGTTGGTCATGGCGCTGGCGCCTTCCTCAAACGTCACGAGATCCTGGTTGTAATGGGAACAGGCCGGTCACACATTCCACAAACCGGCGAGCTGTCTGCAACGCAGCGCGGGCGGTTTCGGGACTAACGTGCGAACCGGGGCCGGATTCGTAATCAGCGATAGCCTTGAGCTGGTAAGTCAAGCCAAGGAACGCCCGTAGTTCGCCATCAATACGCGCGTCGTCTTTCACAAGGCGCGCAAACTCCGTGCGCACGCCCGTATGCGTCTTAAGCACGCGGCCATGCGTCTCGAAAATGAGGGCTTGCGCGGCATGGAACCCGGTAAGATACACTGTGCGCCCGGCAGCGTTGGTAAGGTCAACGTCAAGCATCGTCTCCACATCGCCCAGAACTTCGCGTGCCTTTTCGAGGAATGCGGCGCTCTGCGGTTTCACATGTCAACACCTTCACGACGGATTTCGTGCATCAGCGGCATGCGCGGATCATTGTAGGCGTCCGCCGGATAAGGCATGGCATTAACAACTTCGCCGGTGTCGTAAAGAATGGCCGTGCTGACATCGGCGAGGCGATACATCTCGGCGAAGCGGTCGGGCATGTCGCGCAAGAACACGGCAACGTCGTAATCGGAATCCGGCTGCGCGTCGCCGCGCGCACAGGAGCCGAACAGCACCACACGCGCTACACGATCGCCGTACATTTCAGTCACGGCGGCGCGAAACCGATTAAGAATCGGATTGTCTGATGTTTGAGTTACCATGTTCAAGTATATTACACATTTTGGCCGCAAGCGCCAACTGCGTCGTTTTTAGAAATACTGCGGCTACTCTTGCTATACAAAGCATAGAGACGAAAGCCGCATACTCCATTATGGAACCTACTGTGGGCCTCTGCGGGCGCGCTTGGCGAGCGTGCGCAGCCGCAAAGCATTGAGCTTGATAAAGCCCGCGGCGTCGCGATGATCATAGGCGCTTGCGCCTTCCTCGAAAGTAACGAGATCCTGATCATAGAGCGAATAAGGGCTCGAACGGCCAACGACGAACGCCGAGCCCTTGAAAAGTTTTAGACGCACCCGGCCGGTGACGAATTCCTGGCTGCGATCGATCAGCGCTTGCAGCATTTCCCGCTCTGGCGAGAACCAGAATCCGTTGTAGATAAGCTCGGCATATCTCGGCATCAGCTCGTCCTTCAGATGGGCGGCGCCGCGATCGAGCGTGATACTCTCGATGCCGCGATGGGCGAAGTAAAGGATCGTTCCCCCGGGAGTTTCATACATGCCGCGCGATTTCATGCCGACGAAGCGGTTCTCGACGAGATCGAGGCGGCCAATGCCATGCGCGCGGCCAAGCCCATTCAAATGCGCAAGCAGGGCCGCGGGCGACATTGGCTTGCCATCGACGGCGACCGCGTCGCCTCGCGCGAAATCGATCTCGACATAGTCAGGATCATCGGGAGAATCCTCCGGATCGATCGTGCGGGAATAAACATAGTCCGGCACTTCTTGCGCGGGGTCTTCGAGCACCTTGCCTTCGGAAGACACATGCAAAAGATTTGCGTCGACGGAAAACGGCGCTTCGCCGCGTTTGTCCTTGGCGATCGGAATCTGGTGCTGCTCGGCAAACGCGATGAGCGCCGAGCGCGAGGTCAAATCCCACTCCCGCCACGGCGCGATGACCTTGATGTCGGGCTCCAGCGCATAGTAGGCAAGCTCGAAGCGCACCTGATCGTTGCCCTTGCCGGTCGCGCCATGCGCCACGGCGTCCGCGCCCACCAGCCTAGCAATCTCGATCTGCTTCTTCGCGATCAAGGGGCGGGCGATCGAGGTGCCAAGGAGATAGAGCCCCTCATAGCGCGCATTGGCGCGAAACATCGGGAAAACGTAGTCGCGGACGAATTCCTCGCGGAGGTCCTCGATGAAAATATGCTCAGGTCTTATGCCAAGCAGAACCGCCTTTTGTCGCGCCGGTTCAAGTTCGTCGCCTTGGCCGAGATCGGCGGTGAAGGTTACGACCTCGCAGCGATACGTGGTTTGCAGCCATTTGAGGATGATCGACGTGTCGAGGCCGCCCGAATAGGCGAGCACGACCCCTTTCACGTCCACTGAGCCAGGCGCCACGGCGAACTCGCAAAAGATGAGAGATGCGCAGGACTATAATCGCGGCGCTTGGCCGCGCAAGTGCATGCGTGCCGGGCCGATGAATTGCTATCGCGCAAGCGTCATTTTTTCCGAACTTGCGCCAAACTGGCGGCCCCGTCCGCCAAGCCGTCATGGTTAAGTGACGGTTAAGAAATACGGTTCAGTCTTCCTTACACATTGGCTCCGGAAGCGGCAGCCGGGCGCTCGAAAGGATGACTTGATGAATCTCAAGGATTTGGCAAAAAAAATCGCCTCGACGGTTGCCATGGCTGGCGCCGTCCCATTGGCGGCGTGGTGCGGTTTGGCAATGCCCGCGGCCGGCGCGGATTTCGGGGCGCCGTTTCCCGGTTTTGCCGTCCCCGCGCCGCTCGACAATAAGGTTGACTTCGCCTCCAACTGGTACGTCCGCGGCGATATCGCCTATGCCGCGGAAACGTTTCCCAATATAGCCCCATTTACGTTTGGCTCGTCGCAGTCCATGTTCAACACATTTAGCGCCGGCGTCGGGGGCGGATACAAGGTCAACAATTGGTTCCGGACGGATTTGATTCTCGATTATCGCTCGCAGATCCATGCGATCGGCAGTGCCGCGGCGCCCTGCTTCACCAATGTGTCTAACCCCCCACCCCAAGGGAATCCGGTGGAGGCGAACTGCGTCGCCAATTCCGATAGCGAAGTTCGCCGCTGGGACTTGCTGGCCAACGGCTATTTCGATCTAGGCACCTGGAGCGGCTTCACGCCTTACATAGGCGCCGGCGCGGGCGTTACCTGGGCGCGAATCAACCAATCCGTCAATTTCACATTGAATGGATTCCCTTGCCAAGGAGACTGCGGATTCATCACAAACGGCGGCAACGTCGTCACTTTTGGGAATTTTGATCAATACCGGTCGCGAATGCAATACCGCTTCGCCTGGGCGGTGATGGCCGGTGTAGCAATTGCGATGACAGACCACGCGCTACTTGATGTCGGTTACCGGTTTCTCGACCTTGGCTCTATCACCGGCATATCAAGCGTGACCGGGACATCCGTGACCCAGAGGATCCGCGCGAACGAGCTGCGCGCCGGCATACGCTATATGATTGACTAGACCGCGTTCGCCGCAAACCGAATCGCCCTTCAAATCTAATCCCGGGGCATTCTTACGTTCAGGCCTTGAGGAAAGAGTTTGCAGGCGAAGCGGAGTTCGCTTCGCCTGACAGCAACGAGGTGCCGCGCTTTTGCGCGGCGATCTCAGCCCATGGCTTTCACGATCGCATCGACCATTTTCTTGGCGTCGCCAAAAAGCATCGTCGTATTGGGCCTGAAAAACAATTCATTTTCGACGCCGGCGTAGCCAGCGCCCATTCCGCGTTTGACGAAGAGCACGTCTTTGGCGTACTCCACATCGAGGATCGGCATGCCATAGATCGGCGAGGACGAATCGGTTTTAGCGGCGGGATTGGTGACGTCGTTGGCGCCGATGACAAACGCGACATCGGCATCGGGAAACTCCGGATTGATGTCGGTGAGTTCGAAAACTTCGTCATAGGGCACATTTGCCTCGGCAAGCAGCACGTTCATATGCCCCGGCATACGCCCGGCAACCGGATGGATCGCGTATTTGACGTTGACACCCTTGCTCTTCAAGATGTCCGCCATTACCCCCACCGCGTGCTGTGCCTGGGCAACCGCCAATCCGTAGCCCGGCACAACAATCACGTTCTTCGCGGCAAGCAAGGTTTTGGCGGCACTTTCCGCCGTGCCTTGCTTCACCGGCCGCGTCTCCGCTTCGGCAGGGCCGGCGGACACGGCGGTTTCGCCGCCGAAGCCGCCGAGCATGACCGAAAGAAAAGCGCGGTTCATCCCCTTGCACATGACGTAGGAAAGAATCGCACCGGACGAACCCACAAGGGCGCCGGTGATGATCAAGGCGAGATTGGCGAGTGTGAACCCGACGGCGGCCGCGGCCCAACCCGAATAGGAATTGAGCATCGAAATCACCACCGGCATGTCCGCCCCGCCAATCGGTATAATTAACAGAACGCCGAGCGCGAAGGACACGAGAGCGATCAACCAAAATAGCAGATGGGCCTCGGTTGGGATGAAAGCAATGATAAAGAGCGCGAGCAAAGCGGCGAGACCGATATTGATCGCGTGGCGGTTGGCAAGCAGGATCGGGTTGCCGGTCATTCGGCCATCGAGTTTTAGGAAAGCGATCACCGAGCCGGTGAAAGTGATCGCCCCGATCGCGGCGCCGATCGACATTTCAAACAGCGTCGAGCCATGCATTTCGCCTGCCATGCCGAGACCGAAGCCTTGCGGCGCATAAAGCGCGCTCGCCGCGACGAATACCGCCGCAAGGCCGATGAGGGCATGGAACAAGGCGACAAGCTGCGGCATCGCCGTCATCGCGATGGTCCGGGCCCGCCAAACGCCGATCGAGCCGCCGATCCCCACCGCCAGCACGACCCACAGAAATGAAGTGAACCCCCACGGCAATTGATAGAGGAAGGTTGTCGCCGCGGCGATCCCCATGCCGATCACGCCGAATCGGTTGCCTTGCCGGGCGGTCGCGGGCGAGGATAGGCCGCGCAACGCCAGGATGAAGAGTATCCCAGAGACGAGGTAGAAAAGTGCCGCGAAATTTCCGTTCAACATCGCGTCAGCTCTTTTTCTTGAACATGGACAGCATCCGCTCGGTGACGAGGAAGCCGCCAAAGATATTGACCGAAGCAAGGGTGAGCGCGAGGAAACCGAACATGCGCGCGGTGCTCGAACCGTCTTCCGCGCTTGCGTCGATACCGGCGGAAAGAAGCGCGCCAACCACGATGACCGAGGAGATCGCGTTGGTGACCGACATCAGCGGCGTGTGGAGCGCGGGGGTCACGGCCCAGACGACGTAATAGCCAACGATCACGGCAAGCGCGAAAATCGCCAGCCGGAAAATAAAAGGATCGATTAACCCGCCGCTCGCCGCCGAGGCGCCGGCGGCAACCTGCTCGGCCATGGCCTGCGCGGATTCGGCGGTTTGCCGCGCCGCCTGTGCCGCGCTCCGTAACTTGTCTAGCAATTGTGGATCGACTTCCGGCATTTGATGCCCTCCTACTTGATCTTGTGTCGATTGCAATCTTGGTTGTTGAGGCGAATCTTGGCTAAGCCTTGGCTTGGAAGCTTGGATGCACGAGGCCGCCATCCTTGGTGAGCAAGGTTGCCCTGACGAGTTCGTCGTCCCATTTGATCGCGAGCGACTTCGATTTCGGGTCGATCATGGTTTCGACGAAAGCCAGAAGGTTTTTCGCGTAAAGCGCCGAGGCGGTGGCGGGCAGCCGTCCGGCGAAATTAACATGGCCGACAATCTTGACGCCATTTTTTGAAACGACGGTTTCGCCAAGTCTTGCCAATTCGCAGTTTCCGCCGCGTTCGACGGCAAGATCGACGATCACCGCGCCGGGACGCATCGATTGGACCATCGCGGCCGTGATTAGGACCGGCGCCTTGCGGCCGGGAATAAGGGCTGTCGCGATAACGATATCCTGCGCGGCGATATGCGACGCGATAAGCGCTGCCTGTTTTTCCTTGTAGCCCGCCGACATCTCCTTGGCATATCCCCCCGCCGTCTCGGCCTGTTGGAATTCCTCGTCCTCGACCGCGACGAGTTTGGCGCCAAGCGACACAACTTGCTCTTTTGTCGCCGGCCGGACGTCGGTCGCGGTGACGATGGCGCCGAGCTTGCGCGCGGTGGCGATTGCCTGCAGCCCCGCGACGCCGACGCCCATGATGAAGATCGCCGCGGGCTTTATCATGCCGGCCGCCGTCATCATCATCGGAATGACCCGGCCATATTCGGCGGCGGCATCGATGACGGCGCGATAGCCGGCGATATTGGCCTGGCTCGACAGGACATCCATCGTCTGCGCCCTTGTGATGCGCGGCATCAATTCCATTGCGAAGGCGCAAACGCCCGCCGCCGCCAAGGCGTTCAGCGCTTCGATTTGCCCGTACGGATCCATGATCGCAACGACGGCGGCACCATGCCTGGCGCCCTCGACTTCTGCCGCGCCGGGCCGCCGGACCCGCAACACAATATCAGCGCCTTGGACCGTGGCTTGAGCGCCCGGCGCGATCGCCGCGCCGGCCGCCGCGTAATCTTGATCCGGAATGCCGGATTTAACTCCGGCGCCGCTTTGGACCCTGACGTCGACGCCCTGGCCCACAAATTTTTTAACCGTCTCGGGCGTCGCCGCGACACGGCCCTCTGCGGGATCGGTTTCGGCGGGAATGGCAATCAGCATGTATGGCTCCGGAAGTCCTTTAGGCGTCGATCCAGCCCGATTCTTGTCCGCCGGTCAAGCCACGCGGCCGATCGGCATTGGCGAGGCGAGGATAATGGCCGCGCCGATGGCGAAGTATTTGATGATCTAGTTTATGAGTTGGAAAAACGGCCGTTAGGGTTTTTCGTGTTGAGGGTAGTCCGGGGCGGCATGGCCCCCGCAGGTTGGGCATGATCTAGCGCCCATCTTCATAGTGAATTTTGGTTCGTTTAGCTTTCGCAACGATTTTCCCCGCGCGCAAGAGGGAAAAGGGCGTTCCCGCCAAATTTCGTGCCGGAAAGGGCGTGCACGAAATTCGCCTAGGCGATGAGCGTCATGGACGCCCGCGCATAAATATACCCCTCGCGGGCGCATCCGGGTCAGCGCGGAAGGTTTTCCTGTGCTCGATGCGGCCGTCGCCGATATCGCTGCGTAAGCAAGGTTGCGCTGGCAAGTAGGCGCAGGTCAAGAGTTCGGCTTGTAGGCTCCTCCATGAATTGCCTCCGGACATTACTAATAACCCAATATTATACATGACATTTGATTGGCTTCATGCTATGGATGTGCATGGAACGG
>JBQTKC010000013.1:0-3326 GCA_052386575.1 Beijerinckiaceae bacterium | reverse complement strand
GCTTTGGATCGTCACGCAATGTGGCATTGGGGGTGCTCCTTGACGGTGAGTCTCGACAACCCGCCCGAGTACCCCCTCTCACCGCTGACACAAACTCCCGTACATCACCGCGCCGCTCGCCTCATTGCACAAGCCGACGTCCCGCCGTATCTTACCTATAAGAAGAGGAGCGTCCAGGCGTCCCTTTGTCCAACCCGCTTTCGAGGTTGTCAAAATGAGCGGCACAACAGCGCAAGCCACCGTCGAACTCACCGAGAGCGCCGTGCGGCGCATCGCGGAGATTTTGCGGAACGAGCTAGCTGGCACGTTTCTGCGCATCGGCGTCGACGGCGGCGGATGCTCGGGGTTTACCTATACCTACAACCTTTCGACCGAACGATCTTCCGGCGATCTGATGATCGAGCACGGCGGTGCATTGGTCGCGATCGATCCGGTCTCCCTCGATGTGCTGCGCGGCTCGAAGATCGATTTTATTGACGATCTTATGGGCCGGATGTTCAAAATCGACAATCCGGCGGCGACGGCGTCCTGCGGCTGCGGTTCGAGCTTCGCCATCTAGCCGCCAAAAAAGTTTTGTACAAAGGGCTATACCTGTCCGGCGCGCCAAGGTTATCGTTTGTCCGTTTTCGCGGCGCAATTCCGCCAAAACGTTTCACGCGAGACAATTTGCCGCGATTGGCGCCGGACGTAACATGGCCACGTACGGACGGCGCGCGCGAGGCGTGCGCAATTACATGTGCCGCGCGAAGATCTTGCGGACCGATAGGACGAGCTGCTCTTCTGGGACAGTAAATTGGGCGCTGGCGCGAAGTTCCAAGTAATCGGCGCGGTCCTTGGTCGAGCTGGCGAGTTTTGCGCCGAGCACGAGATCGCGGATCGTCACCTGCGGACCATCTCGATGATTGCGCTCATTGGACCCTTGAATGACGGCGCAGAGCGAGCCGCGCTTGCCGGCATATTTGAGCTGCGCATTCATGCCCGCTTGCCCGAGGTAGAGTTCGGCGGCGATCCCTTCGCGGCGTAGTTGCGCGACAAAATTTTGATAGCGGGCGATCTGATCCCTATCGAGCACGAGGACAACGACTGGGCCGCGCGTTGCTGTTTCCGCAACGATCGGTGAACCGACTGCTCTTAGAGCCGAATAGAGTCGCGAGACGCCGATGGAAAAGCCGGTTGCAGGGACGTTTTCGCCGCGAAAGCGGCCGACGAGGCCATCATAGCGCCCTCCCCCGCCGATTGAGCCGAAACGGACCGGCTTGCCGTCCTCGCCCGGCACTTCGAAGGTTAGATCGGCCTCGAGCACGGGGCCGGTGTAATATTCGAGGCCGCGCACGACGGATGGGTCAATGCGGATGCGGCCATCATTATAACCGGCGCCGCGAATGAGCTGCCATATCTCCCCCAATTCGCGACAACCATCAACGCCTGTCTCAGACTCGCGGAGATTTGCTTCAATTCCGCTCAAAACACTTTCGAAAAGCATATCTTCCGCGACGCGAGCGTCGATAGGGTGTGTTTGGATTTCACGGCGAATGTTTTCATACTCGCGGCTCGCGCGCGCAGCCGCAACCTCAATTTCAAACAGCGCCATCATTTTTTCTATCGCATCATGGTCTAAGTCCGCGCCTTTCGTGAAATCGCCGCTCTCGTCCTTACGGCCCGCACCGAGCAGCGCGCGGACGCCCTCCACGCCAAGCCGGTCGTATTTATCGATCGCCCGCAGCACTGTCAGTCTTCGCCCCGCGTTCTCGTCACCGCCAAGGCCGATCGCCTCCATCACGCCGTCGAGCACTTTCCGGTTATTGACCTTGATGACATATTGGCCCCGCGCAATCCCAAGCTTTTCAAGCGTGTCCGCCGCCATCACGCACATCTCGGCGTCGGCCGCGACGCTTGCCGCACCAACTGTATCGGCGTCGAACTGCATGAATTGACGAAAGCGCCCAGGCCCCGGCTTTTCGTTGCGAAACACGTATCCGGCGCGATAACTGCGAAAGGGTTTTGGCAATTTGTCGAAATTTTCGGCGACATAGCGGGCGAGCGGCGCGGTCAGATCGTAGCGCAGCGAAAGCCAATTCTCGTCACTGCGATCTCGCTGTTGCGATAGATCGCCAGCGATGTCCCTAAACGAAAAGACGCCCTCGTTGGGGCGATCCTGATCCGGCAGGAACTTGCCGAGCGCCTCGGTGAATTCGATGAGCGGGGTCTCGACCGCCTCGAAACCGTAAAGCTCGTAAGACGCTTTGATGACGGCGAGCATTTTTTCTGTCGCCGCGATCTCGGCCGGCGAGCGATCGCTGAAACCGCGCGGCAACTTCGCGATGGAGGCGCGCGCGCCGTTCTTCTTGTCATTCATGGTCTCAATGAGCCTTGCCGGGGTCCGCAGTTCTTACGAGGGGATCGCCGCCACGGCAAGCGCCGCGCGTGCAATCAAATCGGCGTGACCCTTGGCGCACGCGCAAAACCCCCCATATATTTGCGCGGCGGAGGGAGGACTCCGCCAAGTCCCAAACGGGAGAAAGCCAATGTCACCCGAAGAACGCGAGCTGCTCACAGGTTTGTTCGACCGTATCCGTGGCGCGGCCAATACGCCACGCGATCAGGAAGCCGAGGAGCTGATCCAGGACTCAACCAAGGCTCAGCCTTACGCGCCCTATTTTTTGGCGCAGACTGTCCTTGTTCAGGACCAGGCGCTGCGCGCCGCCAATGATCGTTTGCAAGAGCTCGAAGGCAAGGTCAAGAACTTCGAGAGCCAAGCGGCGAGCGGGCCGCGTCCGGGCGGTTTTCTTAGCGGCCTCGGTTCGTTATTCGGCGGGAGCGGACCATCCCGCCCCGCGCAGCCTTCTAGCGGCCGCTGGGGCCAATCTCCGCCGCCGCGACAGGGCGGGCGGCAACAGCCGCCGCAGGCCTACCCTGGTGCCACGCCCGGGCCATGGGGCGGAGGCGGCGGCGGCGGTTTCTTGACCGGAGCGCTCGGAACTGCCGCGGGCGTCGCGGGCGGTGTCCTGCTAGCGGATTCGATCCGCGGGCTTTTCGCCGGGCATAACAGCGCGTATGGCATCGGCAGCGGATTTGGCGGCATGGGCCCGGGTCTCGGCGGCGAAACCATCGTCAATAATTATTACGATACCGGCGGGCAAAGCCTCAGCCAACAGGACGCCGCTCAGGACGCTCAGCAAGACGCAGCCGACGACGCACAGCAATATGCGCAGCAAGACGCCCAGCAGGACGCCAATCAGGATCAGGACGACATCCAGGACGCCTCGGATTACGGCTCGGACGATTTTGGCTCCGGCGACGACGGCAGCCACGACGCCTGACGTATC
>JBQTKC010000012.1:0-7334 GCA_052386575.1 Beijerinckiaceae bacterium | reverse complement strand
GTCCCATGGGCGTCTTCCAGGACAAGACCAGCATGGACCGCATCCTCTTCGCCGTCTTCATCCACGAAAACCGCTCACAAGGCATAAGCTCCCCTTTCCTGCTGACACAAACCTTTTGACGTCACCTGCGGGCTCAGACATATGAGACGGAGAGGCATTCGGTCTCGAAAGATTTGAAGATGCTGGTTTGGGGTATTGCCGTCGAGAGCGCCATGCGGCCTTAAAGTGGTTCTCCATGCGGCTCACATTGAAATGGTCGACAACGCACCGGGCCAAGGAATCCAGCTCCGGCTTCCTGCGCCGGCTGCTTGCGCGCCGCCGCCTCCCGCTCACTCCGCCGCCGCCTGCACCGAGTCCGGATCGTAATTCAGCACCGGCGCGAGCCAACGCTCGACCTCCGCCACGCTCATGCACTTTCGCCACGCATAATCCTCGACCTGATCGCGTTCGATCTTCGCGACCCCAAAATAATGCGCGTCCGGATGCGCGAGATAGAGTCCGGAGACCGAAGCGCCGGGCCACATCGCGAAACTCTCGGTCAGCGTCACGCCAATCCGCCGCTCCGCCGCCAGCAGGCGGAATAAGGTGGCCTTCTCGGTGTGATCGGGCTGCGCCGGATAGCCTGGCGCCGGGCGTATTCCGCGATAGGCCTCGGTTAGCCTTTCCTCGCTGGTCAAAGATTCATCTGGCGCATAGGCCCAAAACTCGCGGCGCACGCGTTCATGCATGCGTTCGGCAAGTGCCTCGGCAAGGCGGTCGGCGAGCGCTTTTACCATGATCGAGCCATAGTCATCGTTCGCCTTGGCGAAACGGCCGGCGATCTTGCCTTCCTGGGCGCCGGAGGTGACGACGAAAGCGCCGATGTAATCCGCCTTGCCGCTCCCGGCCGGGGCAATGAAATCGGCGAGCGCGAGATTGGGACGCCCGTCCCGGCGTAACAATTGCTGGCGCAAGGTGAAGAACGTCGCAAGCTCACTTGTTCGCGATTCGCCCGTGTAGAGCTTGATATCGTCGCCGACGCTGTTCGCCGGCCAGAAGCCGATGACGGCCTTGGGATCGAACCAATGTTCCGCGACGGCGCGGTTGAGCATTGCCTGAGCGTCGTCGAACAATTGTCTTGCCGCATCGCCCTGCTCTGGATCGTCAAGAATCGCGGGATAGCGGCCGCGCATTTCCCAGGTCTGAAAAAACGGCGTCCAATCGATATAGGGGATAAGCTCGGCGGCCGGATAGGCGCGAAACACCCTTGTGCCGCAAAATACCGGGCGCGGCGGCGCATAGCTCGCCCAATCAGGTTTAAAAGCGTTCGCGCGCGCTTTTGCTAGCGGCAGCCGCTGCTTATCGGCCTCGGAGCGCCGGTGCATGTCGGCTACCTTACCATATTCGGCCCGGACGGAATCGATGTAGGCGCCCCGCGCTTGCGCCGAAAAAAGCGACTGCACGACGCCGACCGCGCGGCGCGCGTCGGTGACATAGACCGTCTGGCCCCTGGCATAATTTGGATGGATCTTGACCGCGGTATGAACCCGGCTCGTCGTCGCGCCGCCAATCAGGAGCGGCAGATCGAAACCTTCGCGCTCCATCTCGGCGGCGACAAAGCACATCTCGTCGAGCGAGGGCGTGATGAGGCCGGATAGCCCAATCGCATCCACCCTTTCCGCCCGTGCCGCCGCCAAAATCTTGGCCGCGGGAACCATCACGCCGAGATCGATGATCTCGTAATTGTTGCAGGCGAGCACCACGCCGACGATGTTCTTGCCGATGTCGTGCACGTCGCCCTTGACCGTCGCCATCAATATCTTGCCCGCGCTCGATCGTTCGCCGGCACCGGTAAGGCGCTTCTCTTCGTCCATGAAGGGCAAAAGATAAGCAACGGCCTGTTTCATCACCCGCGCGGATTTGACGACCTGGGGCAAAAACATCTTTCCCGAGCCGTAAAGATCGCCGACGACATTCATGCCGGCCATCAGCGGCCCTTCGATGACTTCGAGCGGTTTGGCCGCAAGTCCGCGCGCCTCCTCGACATCGCGGTCGATGAACTCGGTGATGCCGTTGACAAGCGCGTGTTCGAGCCGCTTGGCGACCGGCTCGCCGCGCCAGGCGAGGTTTTTCTCAGGCGCCTGCATTCCGGGCCCCTTGTGGCGTTCGGCGAGGGCCAGCAATCTTTCGGTGGCGTCCGGCCGCCGGTTGAGGACGACATCCTCGCAGGCTTCGCGAAGTCCCGGCTCGATCTCGGCATAGACCGCGAGCTGGCCGGCATTGACAATGCCCATGTCCATGCCGGCGGCAATCGTGTGATAGAGAAACACCGAATGCATGGCCTGGCGCACCGGTTCGTTGCCGCGAAACGAGAAGGACAGATTGGAAACGCCGCCGGAAATATGAACGCACGGGAATTTCTCGCGAATTTCCCGCGCGGCGTTGATGAAATCGACGCCATAATTGTCATGTTCCTCGATGCCGGTCGCGACCGGGAAAATATTCGGATCGAAGATGATGTCCTCGGGCGGAAACCCGGCTTCCTTGGTCAAGATGTGGTAGGCGCGCGAACAAATCTCGACCTTGCGTTCGCGCGTATCGGCCTGGCCCTTTTCGTCGAACGCCATGACGACGACGGCGGCGCCGTGGGCGCGCACTATTTTCGCCTCCGCGACAAATCTATCGGCGCCTCCTTTCAGCGATATGGAATTGACGATTGCCTTGCCTTGCACGCATTTAAGGCCTGCTTCAAGAACCGCGAATTTCGAGGAATCGATCATTACCGGCACCCGCGAAATGTCGGGCTCGGCGGCGATGAGGTTCAAAAATGCGACCATCGCCTTCTCCGAATCGAGGAGGCCCTCGTCCATGTTGACATCGATGATCTGCGCGCCCGCGGCCACTTGATCGCGCGCGACATCGAGCGCGGCGGAAAAATCGCCCTCGGTGATCAATTTGCGGAATTTGACGGAGCCGGTGACATTGGTGCGCTCGCCAACGTTGACGAAGGGAATTTCTCGCGTGAGCAAAAAAGGTTCGAGCCCGGACAAGCGCAGCAACGGCTCTGCTTGCGGCACCTTCCGGGGCGCCACGCCTTTGACCCGCGCGGCGATCGCGCCAATATGGGCGGGCGTCGTGCCGCAGCAGCCGCCAACCATATTGATGAGACCGGCGTCCGCGAATTCGCCAATGAGCGAGGCCATGTATTCGGGGCTCTCATCATAATGCCCAAACTCGTTCGGGAGACCGGCATTCGGATAGGCGCAAACGAGCGTATCCGCGATCCGCGCAAGCTCGGCGAGATGGGCGCGCATCTCGCGGGCGCCAAGCGCGCAATTGAGACCGATCGTCAACGGTTTTGCGTGGCGCAGCGAATGCCAAAACGCGGTTGGCGTCTGGCCGGACAGCGTGCGGCCGGACAAATCGGTGATCGTGCCGGAAATCATGACCGGCAAGCGTTGGCGGCACTTCTCGAAAACATTCTCGATGCCAAAAAGCGCGGCTTTGGCATTTAGAGTGTCGAAGATCGTCTCGACGATCAAAATGTCCGCGCCGCCCTCGATCAGCGCCGCCGCCGCCTCGGCATAGGCCTCGCGCAACTCATCAAAGCTCACCGCGCGAAAGCCAGGATTATTGACGTCGGGAGAAATCGAAGCGGTGCGATTGGTCGGCCCCAAAGCGCCGGCGACGAAGCGGCGCTTGCCGTCCCCTTGCTCCGCCGCGTCCGCCGCCTCGCGGGCGAGTCGCGCCGCGGCAAAATTCAATTCGGCGACATGCGCCTCCATGCCGTAATCGGCTTGCGCGATCCGCGTCGAACTAAATGTATTCGTCTCGACGATGTCGGCGCCGGCCTCGAAATAGGCAAGATGAATGTCCTTGATCACCCGCGGCTGAGTGAGGCTCAAGAGATCGTTGTTGCCGCGCAAGTCGCGCGGCCAATCCTTGAAGCGCGTGCCGCGAAATTCAGTCTCGCCAAACTTGTGTTGCTGAATCATCGTGCCCATGGCGCCATCAAGCACCAAAATTCTTTCGCGGGCGGCGGATTGAAGGGCGGCGCGCGTTTCTTCTCCTGTAAGCCTTCGAGTCATCAAGCGGCCTCTTGCACAAGTTTCGGGCGCAGTCCTAGAAGATGGCAGATCGCAAAGACAAGGTCGGCGCGGTTCATCGTGTAGAAATGAAAATCCCTGACGCCATGATCGACGAGATCGAGAACCTGCTCGGCGGCGACCGTCGCGGCGACGAGCTTTCGCGTTTGCGGATCATTGTCGAGCCCTTCGAAGCGATCGGCGAGCCATTGCGGAACGGTCGCTCCGGCACGCTTCGCGAATTTTGCCGTTTGCTGGAAACTTTGCACGGGGACGATCCCAGGCGTAATCGGAATATCGAGTCCGCGCGCCTGCACTTTATCGAGAAAACGCAAATAGACTTCGTTCTCGAAAAAGAACTGGGTGATTGCCCGGTGTGCTCCGGCGTCGATCTTCGCCTTCAAGACATCGATATCGGCGTCGGCCGAGACACTTTCGGGGTGGCCTTCAGGATAGGTGGCGACCGAGATCTCAAAATCGCCGATCTGTCTGATGCCGGCGACCAGCGCGGCGGAATCCGCATAGCCTTCTGGATGCGGGCAAAACTTCGCTCCCGGCCCACCTTGCGGATCGCCGCGCAGCGCGACGATGTGGCGAACGCCAATATCCCAATACTCGCGAACGACCGCGTCGATCTCTTCCCGCGCGGCCGCGACGCAGGTCAGATGCGCGGCGGGCTTGACAAGAGTCTCGTTCACGATCCGCGCGACCGTCGCATGAGTGCGCTCGCGGGTCGAGCCTCCGGCGCCATAGGTGACCGAGACAAAACTTGGGCCCAGCGGCGCCAGCCGTTTGATCGACTCCCAAAGGGTTGCCTCCATCGCCTCGCTCGCCGGGGGGAAAAACTCGAACGAGACGCGGATATCGGGGCAATTGGTGCGGCTCGCCCGGGGAAAACTGCAATACGGGTTTTCGTTCATGCGACTTCTCGCGCGGACAAGGGGAGAGGATCGGCGATCACCCGGCGGTCGCGGCCAAGCCAGAGGGACACGGTGAGCTTGTTGGCTTCTCCCGCTCCTGGCGCAAGTGCGTCCGTGGCGATTAAATCCAGCCCGGCGGCGGCCAAGAAACCCGCGACTTCCCCGGCCGCGAAGCCAAGCCGCCGGTGCGCGTGCGCCGCGCGCAAAGTCTCTTCCTCGTGCGGCGCGAAATCGACGATGAGGAGGCGCCCGCCCGGCCGCAAGGCGCGCGCGGCCTCGCGGAGCGCGCGCGAGGGATCGTCGAGATAATGCAGGACCTGATGCATGATCGCGAGATCGTAAAAATCCGGTTCGACCGGCATCGCGTAAAGATCGCCTTGGCGCAGCTGCGCATTGCGCAGGCCCGCGTGTTCGATGCGCACGCGCGCGACGCTCAACATGTGCGGCGATTGATCGACGCCAACCGCCCGCGCCGCGAGCGGCCCCAAAAGTTCGAGCATCCGGCCGGTGCCCGTGCCAAGATCGAGTAGCGCATCGACTGGGCCCGCGCCGATCGCCTTGCGGATCGCGGCCTCGACGCGTTCTTCCGGAACATGCATGGCGCGCACCTCGTCCCAGTTCGCCGCTTGCGCGGCGAAGTAGCGGGCCGCCTGGTCCGCGCGGGTCTGGCGGACCTCGCCGAGCCGCGCGCGGTCGGCGGTGAGACGCGGGTCAAAGGGCGAAAGGCGCGCGATGAAATCGCGGGCAAAACCGGCCACGGGTCCCGTCTGCGCGATTCGGAAGAAAACCCAGGCCCCCTCGCGATGGCGCTCGACAAGTCCGGCTTCGACGAGGAGTTTCAGATGGCGTGAGATGCGCGGCTGCGATTGGCCGAGAATCGTGACAAGCTCGCTAACCGTGAGTTCGGCCTCGGCGAGAAGGGCGAGCAGGCGCAACCGCGTGGCCTCGCCCGCGGCGGCGGCAGCGGCGAGAATGGCGTCGAAGGGTATTTGGCCGGACATGGGGCTCCTAAAAGGTCGAAGTCATAATATGCAGATATCTTTATATGTAAAGTGAAAAACTGTCTTTTTTATAGCGGCAGCGTTTCCGGCTTGGAGAAATCCTCGCGGGAGATTAAAAGCACCGGGCACACGAGCACTAAAGCCCAAGGAAGACTTTCATGAAAACCATAGCCCGCTTGATAATCGCCGGCGCCCTTGTTTTTGGCTTCGGCCAGTTTGGGTACGCGCAGATGACCCCGCCCGCCGCCCCGGCGACTCCCGCCGCGCCGGCGGCCCCCGCCGTGCCCAAGGTGCCCGCCGCACCGAAAGCCCCCATGTCCGCCGAGGACATGGCCAAGAAAGCCAAGGCCAAGGAATGCTCCGCCAAGGCCGATGCGCAAGAGTTGCACGGCAAGGCGCGCCAAGAATTCCGCGCAAAATGCAAGAAAAGCTGAGGGCGCATCTCCCTGCACGCAACTTCAGCGCCGCGCACAGGGGCGGTCAAGACTGGCCGAAGGCCACTCCCAAAGGCGGCTTGTCCTGAGCCCGTCGAAGGATTGACAGCTCCGAGCACGGCGCGAGGATTCGCTGGGCCAGCAAACGTCCGCGAGCGTCCATCACCCTTCGGTGTGGACGATGCCAAGAGGTTCCCCGAGCCGTCTTATCCGGCCGAGACGGCGGTTCGCCAGGTGAGATCCAATGGCGAGATCAATCCCGGTTGCGTTGCCCTGACTGGCCCCCGCCCGAAAACGTCACGCAACCACCCCGAGTGCAATATCCTTTTGCGACACGCTCTCAGCTTTTTTTGTAATCGAGGTAAGCAAAACGCTGATCGGCAGGGGTCCCCTCGAGAGCGCCGCCAGCCTTGCCTGGCTGCCAAAGCACGACCTCCTCGATCTTTTTCGCCAGTTCGAAATCCTTGTCCGTGATCCCCTTGGCGGCATGGTTCTGGAGGCGGACTTCGACCCAAGCGTAAGAGGCGGTGAGATCTGGATGGTGCCAAGCGGCCTCGGCCAGGTGACCAACCGTGTTGATCACCATGAGCGTACCTTTCCAGCTCGCCGTCCTGTAGGTGCGGCGAATCCAGCCTCCTTCATAGACCCAGCGCGGCAATTCTTGTTCGAGGCGCGCCTTGATCTCGGCTTCGCTATAGGTTTTTTCCTTGGCAACTTCGCTCATCGTCAAATTCCAATCCTTGGCTCGCGGGGCATGTTTCTTCGCATACTTGTCCATTCTTGATGGGGTGGACGGCCGCCGCTCCCCAGCATCGATGTGCCATAACGTGGCCGCCGGTAAAACGCCACAACTGAGAGGAGCCGTCCACTATGCATATTACCACCAACGGTCTGGATCTTGCGATATACTTGGTT
>JBQTKC010000011.1:0-3085 GCA_052386575.1 Beijerinckiaceae bacterium | reverse complement strand
GATTCGGGAATCCCCCAAGTGATTCACTCCGTTCCGATACCGCTCTCGTGTGCTGGCTCCTGCAGGGTCTCGTGACTGCAGGGCGAATGTTATGGGCCCAGCACCCGCACGTAGAGGCCAGTGAAGCTCACATTCATGCCCCCACATGCCCCATTGTCCTCGACGGTCCGATACCGCCCATAGAGCTTTAGCCGCGCGGCGCAGTCCGTCCCATCCTGAGCCGGCAGAAGACCGGAACTTCCAGGATCATAACCGATGGCCAGAGTCTGATCTTTTGGTTTGCCCTCGCCGTCGAGTTCGCCTACGTTAACTGCACCCCTCTCGACGCGCTGGGGGTCGAAGCTGCCCCAACTTGCCTCACCTGAGACCTTTAGTTTGCCGCCGCGGGACTTGAGGACGATCTCTGCCTCGCCGTCCCGCCTCCACTTACCCTCCCAATGTTGAACGGCCGCTGCCTCCGGCGCCGCAATCTGGAGCGCCGGCTGCGGCAACCAGCCGCTCATCTCAGCGCCGCCTTGCGACTTGAACGTTGCGCAGACATAGGGGCCATCCGCCTCAATCAATAGGACCTCGTCGCCTGGAACAAGAAAGGCTTTGAGTTTGCAGGCGCTCTCGGCCGACGGACAGGCAGGCGTGCGCTTGCCCCGGCCGGCGACGAAATTAAGCCGCTCGCCGGTCCCAGCCACGCGCGCAAGCAAGATCTTTTCTTGCGGGTTGCTAAGCGTGATGCCGCGGCAATCAGCCGGGGCGGCGCTGCCAGCGCCCGCGAGATAGGATTGGCAAAACGCAGGGAGAACGTATGCGAGCACGACAGGCTTCGAAAAAATCACGCGCAGCCCGCATCGCGGAACAAATTCTCTCGCGTCCCCCCTAAAGGAAGCGGCCCAGCGTCTGCCGCCAAGGGAACATTTGAGAAAGCTGGTGCCGCTGGAAGAGTTAATTTTCATTATGAGATTCCTCCCTGTTTGATGTTGCCCTGTTCGATGTTGCATAAGGGCACCACATAACCCTCGTCCTCCGTCGAGGGACAATGCGAAGCACCCCAGGCGAAAACTTCTTGGTTCATAGGCCGCGGCCAATTCGGGGTCGATGAGGTTTTCATTGAGATCGAGTAAGCGCAATTGGTTCAGCGCGCCGAGAGACTCGGGCAATTCGGAGAGCGTCTCGCTTTTCATGAGCCGGCCATCTCACTCTAGCCTGCGGTATTTGGTGTTTCCTCCAGCCTTTGCGCCCGAGCATTAATTGGCTTACCAACAGCCGGCCATGGGAGGAAGGAATCGCCAGGACATGCTGGCGCCGTGATCGAGTGATGTCCCACAACACTTTTGGCCATCTCTTCCGGGTGACGACCTTTGGCGAGAGTCATGGGCCATCGATCGGCTGCGTCGTCGATGGCTGCCCGCCTTTGATTCCCCTCGCAGAAAGCGACATCCAACGATTTCTCGATCAGCGCCGCCCCGGCACGTCGCGCTTCACGACGCAGCGCCAGGAGGCCGACCAGGTCAAAATCCTCTCCGGCGTTTTTCATGATGAAAAATCCAAACGCCAGGTGACGACGGGGGCGCCGATCGCGCTCATGATCGAGAACACGGATCAGCGCTCCAAGGACTATGACGACATCAAGGGCACCTACCGGCCGGGCCACGCCGATTTCACCTACGATCTCAAATATGGAATCCGCGACCATCGCGGCGGCGGCCGTTCTTCCGCGCGGGAAACAGCCATGCGCGTCGCGGCAGGCGCGATCGCGCGAAAAATTGTCGCTCCCGCGCGGGTCCGCGGCGCCCTCGTGCAAATGGGTCCGCACAGGATCGATCGCGCCAATTGGGATTGGGACGCGGTTGAAAAAAATCCGTTCTTTTGCCCCGACGCCAAGGCGGCGGCATTTTTCGAAACCTATCTCGACTCCATTCGCAAAGCGGGCTCCTCCATCGGCGCCGTCATCGAGATCGTGGCCGAGAATGTGCCGCCGGGCTGGGGCGCGCCGGTCTATGGCAAGCTCGACGCCGAATTGGCGGGCGCCTTGATGTCGATCAACGCGGTCAAGGGCGTCGAGATCGGCGATGGTTTTGCCGCCGCCTTGCTTTCCGGCGAAGCCAATGCCGACGAGATTCGCCGCGGCACCGGCGGCACGCCAAAATTCTTGTCGAACCACGCCGGCGGAATTTTGGGCGGGATTTCGACCGGCCAGCCAGTCGTCGCGCGTTTCGCGGTCAAGCCTACCTCCTCGATATTGACTCCGCGCCGGACCATCGACCGTTTTGGCGCCGAGTCCGAGATCGTGACAAAAGGCCGCCACGATCCTTGCGTTGGAATCCGCGCCGTTCCGGTCGGCGAGGCGATGGTTGCCTGCGTGCTCGCCGATCAATTCCTGCGCCATCGCGGCCAAGTTGGCGAAAGCGCGAAAGGGCCCTTTGGGTCATGAATGTATACGCCTAGTATTCGCTATTGGTCCGAAATTTCTCCCGTGAACGATCATTCTCAGTGCGGTTCATAGCCAGCAGAAACCCAACGTGCCGGTTTTTGGCAGCGATACGAGGCCTGGGAAAGGCAGCTGCGCGACGCGCAGTGGATTCATGATCTCGATAAGCAACTTGAAAGCGTGAACTCTGAGATGAATTAGGCCGGCTTCCTTGGGCCGCAACAGAGCAAAACTGCAAGCCCGACCGGCCCGAAAATGGCGCCGATCAGTGCCCATTTCATGACGGGCCGGCGGAAGCGATCAGCTAGGACGGAACTCAGGACTACGAAGAAGGCTGAACCAATTGTTGTGACCATCATAAGAGCGCCCACATCCGGTGATGGCTGAGCGATCATGACGACGACCAAAAAGATGGCAAGGCTAGCAGAGATTATGAACGCGCTTGCACGCCATGCGCCCGCGAATTCCCGGCGTGTCTGCGGGGTCGGTTCCATTGCGGTCTCCTGGGCGACTTCGGCGTGTAGTGAGCCTTTAATTCTAGCATCAACGTTCAGATAGTGGCAATCGGGTATTAAAGGAGTGAGCGATGCCCGACAAGTCCTCTAGCATGCCCACTACGTCCGTCCGCGCCCGCGCGAAAAAATTTTGCGAGGTCTACGGCCT
>JBQTKC010000010.1:0-4158 GCA_052386575.1 Beijerinckiaceae bacterium | reverse complement strand
GCGCTCCGCGTCCGCCGAGCGAAGACCGCCCGCGATCGGCGCGGTTTCGAGCTTTTCGCGGAACGTCTCGAAAGGGACCAGCGCGGCGATGGCGGCGAGCGGATCGTTGTTCTTGTCCAGCCCTTCATATAGCCGGCTCACATCAAAAAAACCAAGCTGCCCCATCGCGAAAACCCCGCTCTTACCGCCCGCAAACCTTGCATCCGATTCGCGCGGCGCTGGGAAGCACAATTTTTCGAGGTGCCCTTAAACCCGAGCGCCGTCCTTATCCGCTTGATGCGGCGGTGGACGATCACGAAGCCGTAGAGTTCGAGAAGCTTGAGGCAATTGACGACGGTCTGCTTGCAGACGCAGGCCAACCTGGCGATGCCGACGAGCGACGGCCGCGCCTCGCCATAGCGTATGGCGAGGTTCAGAAGGCATTTGAGAACCCGCGCCACGGTGCGCGGGACGCCCTGCTTGCCCTTCTCGCGGCAATGCCGGTAGGTGCCGCGCTCGATCATGTCGAGGGCGTTGAGAATACGCGCATAGGCGTTGCGGTCGATGCCGAGTTTGGGGGCGGCCTCGAAGGCGCTTTTGCTTCGGTAGTTGGTGAAGTCCGGCCCTTCCTCGATCGCCTGCTCGTAAAGCTGCTCGACAAAGGCACGTTCGCTCTCGGTGCGGGCTTGCCCCATGAGATAGGCGGCGGCGCGCTCGACGTCTTGCCGCCACCAAGCCGCGCGGTTGCGGCTGCGCGCGGATTTGGAAAGGGCGGGGCGCGCGCCGGAGCCCTCCGGCTCGGAAAACAAGCCCGGTTGATTCGTCGAAAGCTGTGTAAAAGACATGGCCTCTCCTTTGGGTTGATCGCTCAACCCGCCGGAAAGGGGCTAAAAACCGGCGCAAACATCCGCATTAGCGGAAACCGGTTTCCGCTTGACAGTGGGCCTGATTTCAGGGAAAGGCATGACTGCTAGGTCATTGACTTTTCCCCGGCTGCGGCCGGTATGCAGCCCGCCTTCATGGCGGGTTTTGCTATTCTGGGGTGTCGTTCTCCCAAAAAGTTGCACGACAGGACGCGGGGCGAATCGAATCACGCGCCGCGCCGCGCGTCAGCCTGCCGGGATTTTTATGATTCGTCGAGAGGCTTAACGAAAGCTTCAGAATGACGGCGCACGGGAACAGTGAACTAAGGACGGTGGTCACGCGTGGCCATGATCAGCGATCGGGAAGAAATAGTTCGCCCGGTGACCAAAAGCTCATTGGCTGCGGTTTCTCAAATCACCACCCGTTCCACCTCGTCAAGGCTCATCTCGTCACGCCGGCGATCGTAGAGCTGCGTCGTGCGCGTGCTCGCGTGGTTCGCCATGGCGGCGGCTTTTTCCAGCGTGCCGCCGTTCTTGAGATAGGCGGTGATGCCGGTCGCGCGGAATGTGTGATTGCCGATCTTCGTTTTGATCTCGGCCGCCGCGGCGCGGCGTCGAATCATGGCATAGGCATTGGCCTGGGGCAGAGGCGTCGCGGTGAGCTTCCCTGTGCCTCGGCCGATCGTGCGGAACAGCGGGCCTTTGGGATCGCCACCTAGCCCGCATCCGTCGATATAGGCGTGAAGGTAGGCCTCAAGATTGTGATGGCAGGGCATTTCATGGCGCTTGCCGCCCTTCTCGTGCAAGCGCACCCAGAGGCGGCGGTTCTGCACGTAAACGTCTTCAACCTTCATCGCGAGCGCCGCGCCGACGCGCGCGAAGGAATAGACCATGAGGCCAGTCAAGGCGCGATCGCGCAATCCAGCCGGTGCCGCCACGTCGATGCTATCGAGCAATGCCCGCGCCTCGGCCGGATCGAGCACCGGAGTCTTGCCACGCCGCACGATATGGCACGGGCCACGCACGGCAGCGGCCGGATTGGTCGCCATGATCTGGCCGATCACCATCCAGTCGAACAAATGACGCAAGGCGGCGAGGCGCAGCTTGGCGGTCGGCGCGGATCGCGCCTTTTGCAGCTGCTCGATATAGGCCGCGACATGGACGCTCCCGATTGCCGCGAGCCGCGTCACGCCGCGAGCCGCGAGCCAGTCGAAGAATTCCATGGCCGCGCGCGCATAGGCGCGGCGCGTGTTCGGATTCCTGATCTGCGCGGTGAAGAATTCAAAGAAGCGATAGGAGGCGCGCTCGCCGGCGGCGGCGACCAGACTCGGCGCATAACGCTCGGGCGCAGAGGAGATGAGTTGGTTCATGCTGACTCCCTTCGCGTCGCGCCATTTCGTATATGATAAAAGATATTATCATATATAGCGGCACATGGCAAGGTCAGCTTTTCGGATTTTGGATCTGCAGTCGGCGTGGCGCAAGTCCATGCGAAGCTGAAGCAGCACGCCAATGGCGATCGTCAATTCGTCAAAGTGCTGGGCGCAGTCCTCGACCATGGGCTGGCTGCGGTCGAGGAAGTGCACGCTCGGCCTGAACCCGGCGCGCTATGGCGATGATCAGACCGGCGTAGAGCCAAAGCAAGGCGCTGATTGAATGACCAGCGAAGACATTGTCGGCGAGATTCTGGATCGCAATGCTCGACAGGCCCCCGACGACACCCGCAAGTATAACCTTCATCTCTGCCTCGGCCGTTCGCATTGAGCGGAACGCGATCATGATAACCTGCCCAAAGAAGGCGAAGAACAAAAAGAATCCGACGAGCCCGCCCTCGGTGAGAACGACCAGATAATGTGAAGAAATAGTCCCCTGCACCGATGAGTTAGGGCCATTTTCCACCTTCCGCGCGCCTTCCTTTACCGCGATTGTGCCGTTGTTCAAGCCCGCCCCGAGGATCGGCCGCTGTACGTAGGCTTCGAGGGTGATTTCAAGATATTCGAAGCGCAGGGAATAGCTCTTGGGCCTAAGTTCGAGGAATGCAACCAGCAAGGGCACGCTGACCATCGCAACCAACGCAAAGACAAAAATGCCGGCCGCAAACCGCTGTTGGGAAACCAGCCGAGACCATCGCCCGGCGAGGAAGACCACCATGCAGCCAACTAGGAGAGCCACCAAGCCCGCCCGCGAGTAGGTCAGGTACGACGCGAGGCAACCCGCGGCGACGAAGGCGCCGGATAGAATTGCATCGCGGAAGCGCCGCGCGGCCAGCATAAAGGCCAGTGCCACGGGCGCGGTGAGCCCGCAAAAAGCGGCGGCGATTGCCGGGTGGGAGAATATGCCCTCGCTGCGCATGCTCGCGGAAGGCCCTAACCGCGATGGATCATCCAAGGTCGTGTACATGACGTTGCCGTGGTATATGCGCTCGAGTGTCGATTTCAGTTCGTGCTCACCATACAAAGCTGAAAAAACCGAGGTGTCGGTTCCGATATTCAAGATGGAGAACGCGATCACGGATCCAGATCCGATGCCCATCCCGACGAACAGGGCGAACACGACGGCCCAAAGCTGTGCGCGCGTCATGATGTTATTGATGAGGTAAAGGAAGAAAACGAAATACAATATATGGCGGAACCATTCAAGCATCGCCATGAACAACGCTTCCGCTTGGATCAGGGAGCCGATCAGCGCCCACGTTAGGTAGAGTAAGAAGATATATCCGACATGTGGAAAATATAAGCGATCCTGCCTTAGGCACAACCTGGCAAGCCAGGGCAAAACCATCGCGAGCAACACGGCATCGGTCACATATAAGTCAAGGCTGATCGTTCCGGTGGTGGGTGGGCCATATAATTCTAAGAGTTCTTCTGGCTCCATTATCCAGCGTGTCAGGCTTTTGTGGATGTCGAACGGGATCGACGCGACCAACAGAAACAGCCAATATATCCTCGGGTCTCGCATCAGGAAGGTTGGAAGTAGAAGAATAATTCCGCCAAATGCGAGGACGACCACCGCGGGCCTTAGGAAGGTTAGGCTCAGCGCGGTAACGATGGCGACCAACACCCCGATCGCGACAACACCGAAGCCCGCTCTTAATGGTCTCGCCGAGCGTTCTCCCCACACGGTCACCGCGTTCCACTCTCCACCAAGCGATCACCGCGCAGGAATTTGCGGTAGGCGGCGAGCGCCTCCTTGCTCTCCGTCGGGGATGTCGCACCTTCCTGAGTTGGGCCTTGAAAACCAGCGAACAGATTTACGAGCTTGGCACCGTGATTGAAGTTTCGCGCCAGATATGTCTCCCAGGACAACGCCGAGCGCG
>JBQTKC010000009.1:0-5234 GCA_052386575.1 Beijerinckiaceae bacterium | reverse complement strand
CGCGGCGCGCAAAGCCTCGACACCCGCTTTGAGGGCCGTGATATCCTTGGCCATGTTTTGCGCTGTCCGGAGCATTTCGGCAGGCGCAACGCTCTCTTGCGCCGCGGCATTTTGAGCTTGTGGCGGTGTCAATGTGTAAAAGGGTGCATAATGAGCGGAATAATACGTACTCGCCGCCCATGCGAACCCAAAAAGACAGGCTGCCAGCGCCGCGTGCGTACCGTAGCCGGAAAACTGCTCGAAGTGCTCTGGCGACCGTCGCGCCGATGCAGTTTCAGCCTCCGTGACAGGCACAAGGTGGGAGGCAATGCCGCGCGTCAAATCCCTGCCATGCGCTCCTGGCGTAGGGACATTCGCGCGCCGCCTTCGGGCCGCGGCGGACCGGGGAACGGCTGCGTCCGCGGAATCCTCCATGCGCGTTCCTCCGTTTGGTTAAGGCTTTTTAACGTGCCTTGTTCCTATTCCCTTAATGTTGTGTTAACGGATTGCGGGGCGGGAACCGGAAAAGCCGCCCCGCAAAAACCTATATGGCCATCGGAACGTTATGCCCTGCGGTAGGGGAGAAATTTTTGGAGACGCGATAATGAAATTGCGTTTTGTCGCGCTCCAGCACGCGACGGCCAGCGGAATTACCGTTGTTCAAGCGCAGACCGCCACTGGCCTAGCATTTCTTATTTTTTGCGGATCTTATTTTTTGCGGATTCCGATTGTACGGATTCTGCCGCGCCGATGATTTAGTTGAGCTTCCTTCGTGAAGAAGTTTGCAGTCGCCTGTCATTCTCACTTCGGGACAAGGCCGACAACTGACTACTTTGCCATAGCCTATTCTTGGTAAAGTTCACCTTGTTTCGCGTTGGTCAACATTGCGATATTTTCAGCCGCCTCTCCGCATCCGTTCGTATTCGGCACGGATGATTCGCGCGCCATAGCGGCGCTCCAACCGGAGCACCGTGAAATGGCCGCGCGCGAGTGTCTGAAAATGATCCGCGAAGGCGTAATTAATCGCCGCCCCGCCAGCGGCGCCGATCAACGGAACGCTTTGGGCCACGAGTTTTTGCGAGACAGCGACGCCAAAACGCGTGCCGATTTGCGCGGCCAAGCGGACAAGTGCCGGCGCGGCGTCGCTCAAAGCAGCGCGGTCGGCGAAATAACTCGCCGCTTCGCTGACCGACTTCGCCAAAAAGGCGCGGATCGCGAAATAGCCGGTTTCCAAGGCAGCGCCGTCGCCAAAACGTGAGTTGGGATTATCGATGTCCTTAAACCTCATGTCTTGGAGAGAACCGTCCCCACCGCCGAAGGCGAAAACTTCTAGGCAGGCGAGCGCGGTTTTAGGGTCGGCGAGATCGTGCCCCTCGGCGCGGGCAATGTCGGCGATCGAGCGCAACATGATCGTGGTCGAGAAGGGTAATTCGAGCGGCAGGCTCGAAATGCCAAACGCGCCGCCGGCGGCTCCGGCAAGTACCGCGATGCTCTTGTGCATGCGGCGTCTGTCCTTGAGCGGCTTTCCCGCAAGGCTTCGCAGCGCGAAGTTGAGGCCGCTCCTGATTGCCGTCTCGGCGGCCCTGCCCGCGATTTCCGCGATTTTCGCCGGCACAATCGACGCGAGGGCGCCCGCCTGGCGGCCAACAATCGCGCTGAGCCGGATTGCCAGACTCGTGCGTTCAAGCTCGCGCATGGCCCGCTCGAGAGCTTCGCGGTCCTCGTTCGTAAGTTGATCCGCGCGCACCAGGGAATTCATGGGAAATCCTCGCCAAGAGCAGCCATACTGCCGCATGCGGATTAATCGCACAACCTGAATATCGACAGCCGCCGCGTGTTTCGCAACCCTGTTACCCCCATGGTCTTGCTGCAAGGCGGATGGCTGTGCGCTTTCCCGGTGTTTCATTTACGTGACTTATTGTATTTCATTGAAACAAATTGAACGGCTGAATTCAATTAGAAGTCACGCTCCACATTATTCGTGCAATTCGATTGAACCTGTTGAAGGAGATTTATCCTTAAATAAATGGCCTCTAATTATCTGGCCCTAATTCGATAAAATCCGATCTATTTACTTAGAATCACCGCAAATCCAGCCTGGCACAGTGCCCCTTTCGATGTGGCGCCGCAAGCGAGAACAATGAACCACTGGTCGTTGAAACCGGCGATTGTGTTGGCGCTTCTGGCGTCGCAGCTCCTGGGAGAACGCGCCGCGGCACAAGCTAGCGCGGCACGCGGCCACGCGCGGGCATCTTATGCCTCGGTCGGCGGCCCAACGAGCGTGCCCCATGGCTGGGCGGATTTCTGCCGCCGTTACGCCGGTGAGTGCGACATTGGCCCGCTCGCGCCAGCCGATATCAATCTGACACCGCGGGCAATGAAGGAAATCGAACGAGTCCACAAATGGGTCAACGCCCATGTCGAACCGGTGCCGGACATGGATCATTGGGGCGTCATCGATCGATGGGACTACCCGTCAGGCAAAAAAGGCGATTGCGAGGACTACGCGCTTTTCAAGCGCAAGATCCTCGTGGACGAAGGCTTTTCGCGGCAAGCCCTGCTGATGACGGTGGTCAAGGACGAACACAATGAAGGCCATGCGGTCCTGACCGTCAAGACCAATGCCGGCGAGTTCGTTCTCGACAATTTGCACGACGAAATAAAGCCCTGGGACCGGACCGGCTATCGTTTTGTCAAACGCCAGTCGCAAACCGACCAAAATGTCTGGCTGCAAATCGGCGATCCGACGGCCGCGCCAGATTATGTCGCGCGATAGAGACATAATTCGCCCTTTTCCGAGCCACTTTGAACGATGGCGACCCGCTGTCCCCATAAATCAGCGTGCCGGCGTTTGCGCCCGCGATAGAGCACTACCGATTCGTTGGCGAAGCTGGTTAAAAATATTGTCGCGATATCCTGCGGACCGTTAACACCAGCCCTCTCGTGGCGCTATCGAGAATTTGCGCGTTGGCTTTGGACTTGGGCGAACAGCGCGCTGACCGTTAGAACCGGTATCGCAAATCCGGAAGCGGCTCAGCGAAATGGATCGCGCAAGAACTCCAGCTTAAAGTCAGCAGATCCGGCGCGCGCGGGTACGCAAAAGGGTCGAGGGAGCAACAAAGCCCGCGAGATCCAAAAAGCCGCCGCGCGGCGCGCGCAGCATGAGATCGCGGTTGGCGATCAGCCCCGCGATCGGCGCTAAAGCCGGAAATACCCGTTCGAGAAAACTCTCCGGCGCCGCGCGTAAATGCGCCGCTCGTGATCGGTCACTGGTATTCTTCGCCAGGAAATCGGCCGCCTCTTCGATAAAGCCCGCTTCCGGAGCCCGCCCGCAGCGAAGTAGAAAAACATCGGGGCCGCGCGCGGCGCGCAGCGCGAGGGAAATACAGTCCATCTCGTTTTCGGCCTCGATCAAGGTGCAGCCCGCGTGGTTGGCGACAAGGTTTAAGCCCTTCCGTGCCGGACCCGCGATCCTGACGTCGCCGAGAAGGCCTTCGACCTTGGCCGGCACAAGAGATGCGAGTGTGCGCGCCAATACCTCGGCCAAATCGCGGCCGGAGTGGCGAGCGGGCAAATCCTCGCAAATAACGATGGTGGACAACACCCGGTTCCGGCTGTTGCCGGTCATCCCGAGGAAGGCTCGACCCACACCGCCGTGCCATAGGCGAGGACCTCGGTAATTCCATCCATGATCTCATTTGCGTCGTAGCGCATCCCAACGACCGCGTTGGCGCCTGCTTGGGTGGCATGCGCGCACATGTGATCGAAGGCTTCCTGCCGCGCGGTTTCCGCAAGGTCCAAATAGGCGCCGATCTGGCCGCCGAATATGGACTGAAGGCCGCCGACGATATTGCCGACAACGCTGCGCGAGCGCACGGTGATGCCGCGCACGATGCCAAGATGCCGGACCACCCTAAAACCTGTTACATCATTTGTCGTCGAGACCATCATGGGCAAAGCTCACTTGGACATCCCCGCGCCGAATGTGAAAAAAGCGTTGAACTAGCTTTTGTCAAGAGCTGGGAGGCAACTAGAAAAGCCGCGCCTGTAATTGCCGGCCTCAATTCGAGGCACAAGAGGGTTAGCACGGTTTGGATGTTCCAACAGAATCCAGGGCTGATTCATGCCGTCCAGGAAAGCAAGGTACCAAGCGCGGAGAGACTACGGCGCGCAGTTTGACTGCAACCTTGAATTGGCTATGGCCTGGCGATCCAGAAGTATAAAACGAAACTAAATTTTCAGTTTCATTCCAAGGGTTGCAAGCCACGCCAACAAAACCGAAATCAGCGCGTTCCAGCCGGCGAGCGACAGGCCGAGAATGCGCAGCGCGGGGGCATCGCAGCGTACCACCTTGACGCTTTCCAACTGTTTCAAGAAATCCTCGGCCGAGGAGGCGTGCTCAAGCGCGCCGGTGCACGCACTTGGTCCCGGCCAAAATCCCCATTCGACGCCCGCGTGATAGGCGCCAAAAACCGCGCTCGCCGCGAAGATCAGCGCAAGGGCCGCGAAGGCCGTGTGCAACAAGCTTCTTGAACCACGCGCGGCAAATACAAGCACGAGGCCGGCCGCCGGAATGGCGGCATAATAGGGAATGCGCTCCTTAAGACAGAGTTCGCAAGGCGGATAGCCGAGCGCCTCGAAGACGAATGCTCCCGAGATCGACGCGACCGCGATCGCCATAATCACGAGAGCAACGCCAAAGGGACTTCTCATGCGCATCGCGGCGGTCAGACCACACGCGCGGCGATCCAAAAGCCCGCCACGATGGCAACTGCAAGGATTGCCAAAAACCAGCCAAAATATTTCTCGAGAAGGGCATTGACCGGCTCGCCAAAGCGCTTGAGCAGCACCGCGATAAGAAAAAAGCGCGCGCCGCGTGTGAGGAACGACAAGAGAATGAACAGCGGCAGGCTATAGGCGAGAAGCCCGCTCGTGATCGTCACGATCTTGAACGGGATTGGCGTCAAGCCCTTAAACAGAATCACCGCCCAGCCCCAATGCGCATAAAGCGCGCGCATTTCCTCGACGCGCGCGCCGTAGCCGTAAAGACTGATCAGCCATTTCCCCACTGTTTCGTACAAAAACGCGCCGATCGCGTAGCCGAGCAGGGCGCCCCCGACCGATCCCACCGTGCAAATCAACGCATAGACCCACGCGCGCTTTGGCTTGGCAAGCGACATCGGAATCAATATCGTATCCGGAGGCACCGGGAAAAACGAACTTTCGGCAAAGGCGATGACGCCAAGCGCCCAAGT
>JBQTKC010000008.1:0-3889 GCA_052386575.1 Beijerinckiaceae bacterium | reverse complement strand
AGTAAATGCCGTAGCCGATCTGGCCGCCGTCGATGTAGCGATTGATGTCCTCCGAGATACGCTGGTCCGGGTTGTCGGCGGTGCCGCCGGCAAGCGACATGCGATAATGGGTGTGCGCGTCAAGCCAGCGGTTGACAAAATGGCCGGTGAGCCAACGCCGCCAGCGAATGATGAGGGTCGAGGTTACAACATATTCGAGGACCGCCGTCGCGATATAAAGAAATGCCCAGGGCATGAACACAGTGAGAAGTTGCGACCAGAACGCCGCCTCGTCCTTGTTCTGAATCGCGTTGAACCAATCGCGGCTAAAGAACGACAGCCGCAGATTCATGCCGACCTGCGCCTGATTGATGACGACAAGCAAAACGACCATGGCGATCGCCACGCGCCGCTCGCGTGCGCCGAACGCGGGAAAAGGCCAAATGCGGGCTTGCGTCTCGTCACGCGCGTCGAAATAGCGGTCGGCGATACGGGTCATTGATCGCACGACTGGAATGAACGAGATCGCATGAACGAGGATGCCGAAGATCGCGACGGTAAGCGGCAGGCTTTCGGGAAACGCGTAGTCTTCGAGCGAAGAAGGCCAAAGGCCAATCCGTCCAATAAGAAAGACCGCACCGAAGATCACGGTCTCGGCCGCGAATATCGCCGCGAAGATTTGCAGGAAAGTCGAGATTGCCCGCGAGCGATAGGTGGTGAAGGCACAGAGAGCCCCCGCCCCGGCGAGCAGCAGCACGATATTGTCGCCGGTCTTGAGACTGACGGCGGCGGCGGCGGCCGAGAATAGGCAGGCGAGGATGGCAAGGAGAGGCATGGATTACCTTTTGTTATCAGAAACCTGACAAAGTATCCGCAAGTCTTTTTGAGGGATCCTGTTCTTTGTGCGGGAAATTGAACACAAGCCGGCGGCGCGCCTTATCGCGGCCACTGGCGGACCGGATCCGGGATCCATGAAAGGGAGACATTTTGGCCTTTTGTTTGTCGCGGACTCTGGCCAGTATGCTAGTTTAGACCAAGCTTTAGGTTCGATTGTCTTTAGCCCGCCGTTGTTCGGCCGCAACGCCATTCAAGAACGCGCAGAGGACCGGCGACGGTTTGAAGGTGAGAACGCGGCGCGGCGTGATCGGCACTTCCACGCCGGTGCGCGGATTGCGGCCGATGCGTTCGCGTTTGGCCCGCACCAAAAATAGGCCAAAGGAACGCAGCTTCACGGTTTCGCCGCGCACCAGCGCATTGGTTATCTCTTCCAGCGTCATTTCGAAAATTTGCTTGGCCTGGGCGCGCGAAAGGGCAGGACACGAAGCATAAACGGCGTCCAGGAGCTCCGCGCGCGTCGCGGTATTGCGACTGGCGGCCGTGTCCGGCGGCGGCTCGGACGCTCGACGCATCTTGTGGTTTCTCCCCCTTGGACCGTTCTTGTTGACGGCGATCTTAGAGCATTTTGGGGGCCGGGGGAAACCGGCGCGGCAAAGCTTTTCAAAAATAATATCCGGCGCCAGTTTGCCTCCGTCACGGACGGCCGGCCGCCGCAACGAAAAAGGCCCCGGGTAGTCCGGGGCCTTTCGCGCAAAATCAAGGGCGGGAGCGAGCAGGGCCTAATAATCCATTCCGCCCATTCCGCCCATTCCGCCGCCGCCCGGCATGGCGGGTGACTCCTTCTTCGGCGCTTCCACGACGATCGCCTCGGTGGTGACGACGAGACCGGCAACGGAGGCCGCATCTTGCAGCGCCGTGCGCACGACCTTGGTCGGGTCGATGATCCCGAGCTTCATCAAATCCCCATAGGCGCCGTTTTGGGCGTCATACCCATGGGCATAGGACGTTTTCTCGAGCAGCTTGCCGACGACGACCGCGCCGTCGTCGCCGGAATTGTCGACGATCTGCCTGGCCGGCGTCTGGATCGCCTTGCGGACGATGTCGATGCCGGTCTTCTGATCCGGGTTTTCGACCTTAAGGTTTTCGAGGGCCTTGATGGAACGCAGCAAAGCGACGCCGCCGCCCGGCAACACGCCTTCCTCGACGGCCGCGCGGGTTGCGTTGAGCGCGTCGTCGACGAGGTCTTTCTTTTCCTTCACCTCGACTTCCGAGGCGCCGCCGACGCGGATCACCGCGACGCCGCCGGCGAGCTTGGCCAGACGCTCCTGAAGTTTTTCGCGGTCGTAGTCCGATGTGGTGTCTTCGATCTGCGACTTGATCTGGCCGATCCGCGCCTCGATGTCCTTCTTCTCGCCGTAGCCGTCGATGATCGTGGTCGCCTCCTTGTCGATGCGAACCCGCTTGGCGCGGCCGAGCATCTGCAAGGTTACGTTTTCGAGCTTGATGCCGAGTTCTTCCGAGATCATCTGACCGGAGGTGAGGATCGAAATGTCCTCGAGCATGGCCTTGCGGCGGTCGCCGAAGCCCGGAGCCTTGACGGCCGCGACCTTCAGGCCGCCGCGCAGCTTGTTGACAACGAGCGTGGCAAGCGCCTCACCCTCGACGTCCTCGGCGATGATGACGAGCGGCTTGCCGGCCTGCACGACGGATTCGAGAACCGGCAGCAAGGCCTGCAACGAAGACAGTTTCTTTTCATGGACAAGAATGTAGGGATCTTCCAGCTCGGCGATCATCTTCTCGGCGTTGGTGATGAAGTAGGGCGAGAGGTAGCCGCGGTCGAACTGCATGCCTTCGACGACGTCAAGCTCGGTCTCGAGGCTCTTTGCCTCCTCGACGGTAATCACGCCCTCGTTGCCAACCTTCTGCATCGCGGTCGCGATCATTTCGCCGATCGATTTGTCGCCATTGGCCGAAATCGTGCCGACCTGGGCGATTTCCTCGTTCGAGGTGACCTTCTTCGAGTTCGCCTTGAGGTCGGCGACGATGGCGTTGACCGCGAGATCGATGCCGCGCTTGAGATCCATCGGGTTGAGGCCGGCCGCGACGGCCTTCGTGCCTTCCCTGACGATCGAGGCCGCGAGAATGACCGCCGTGGTGGTTCCATCGCCGGCTGCGTCGTTTTGCTTGGACGCGACTTCGCGCAACAGCTGTGCCCCCAGATTCTCGAATCTATCGGAAACTTCGATCTCTTTGGCAACCGTCACGCCGTCCTTCGTAATCCTTGGCGCGCCGAAGGATTTCTCCATGACGACATTGCGGCCTTTCGGGCCAAGCGTTATCTTGACCGCGTTGTTGAGAATATCGACGCCGCGCAACATGCGATCGCGGGCATCGGACGAAAAACGGATCTCTTTGGCTGACATGCTCAAACTCCTGAACCGGGTTCCTTAAAAATTGGGCGAACGGCTTTTGCCGGACTCAGGCGACGACGCCCAGGATGTCGCTTTCCTTCATGATGAGAAGATCCTGCCCATCGATCTTGACTTCGGTGCCCGACCATTTGCCGAACAGAATCTTGTCGCCGGACTTGACATCGAGCGGCGTGAGCTTGCCGCTTTCATCGCGGCCGCCGGGCCCGACGGCGATGATCTCGCCTTCCTGGGGCTTCTCCTTGGCGGTATCGGGGATGATGATCCCGCCCTTGGTCTTTTCCTCGCCTTCGAGACGTCTCACCACGACGCGGTCATGCAAAGGACGAAAGCTCATGTTTCTTGATTCCCTTCTGTGCCGCCGCCGGCGCCTCCTTTGTCTCGCGTTTGTCACGCGCGGGAGGCGTCTTGCCAAGCTTGCGGCTGATTAGCAATTGCGTCTTGTTAGCACTCATTGACGGCGAGTGCTAACTGCGCGCCTCGTAAGTAGGCGTATCGATTCGAGGTGTCAAGGGCTTGTGCGGGCTCAGACATATGAGACGGAGAGGCATTCGGTCTCGAAAGATTTGAAGATGCTGGTTTGGGGTATTGCCGTCGAGAGCGCCATGCGGCCTTAAAGTGGTTCTCCATGCGGCTCACATTGA
>JBQTKC010000007.1:0-6380 GCA_052386575.1 Beijerinckiaceae bacterium | reverse complement strand
GGTCTCGGGATTGCGGGCAAAAACTTTTGAGTCAACTCGTTAAAGTCGCAATAAACAGGACCCTCACGCAATTTCGATAAGGCGCTCACCCCGTTCCAAGGCCTCGATGATCCGGGGAAGTAACGGCTCGAACCAAAGCAAAAGTTCGCGCTTTCGCGTGTTCGGCAATCTGATCCAGACGACAGGCGGTCCGCCTTTGCCGAAAAACGTTCGTTGAGCAAAATCTTCATCTTTCGAGACGATGACAGCGCCAACGCGGGCAGCATACTCCCAAATCGCCTGGTCTTTCGCGCCGCCAAGCCCAATATCGGCGACATGTCCGGCGTCGTGTCCTTCGGCCGCAAAGTAGCGCGAAAGCACTGGCGGCATTTGTGCGTCGACAAGGAAACGCATCAAGCCACGTGCAAGACCGGGTGATCACTCTGACGCGCCGCATATTCGAGGACGGCAGAAATGTCGGCGTCCTCAAGATACGGATAGTCATCGAGTATCTCGCTACGTGAAGCGCCCGAAGCCAAAAGATCGAGAACGTCCTTCACGCGAATCCGCAAGGACCGGATGCATGGGCGTCCGCCACATTGCACTGGATCAACGGTGATACGATGCAGTTCGCTCACCAGCCCGCCTCCTCTCTCCCCGGACGGTTGCTAAATTGCACACATGGGATGGCGCCCGACTATAGAAAATCTCACTAAACTTATCATGCTTTTAAAATTTTTCGGAAAAAATGCCAGGGCCATTCGATTATTCACCAATGAAATAAAAAACTACCCCGTCACTTCCAGGATCAGACTGTCATGATGGTCGCGGCCATATTCATCGATCACATGAACACGGATCGCGTGGGCGCCTGCCTCAAGCGACGGCGGCAGGCGCGCGACCCAAATGTGCGACGAAGGCTCCGCCTTCACCCAAGGTTTTATGGTCTCGGGATTGCGGGCAAAAACCTCTTGCACAAAAGGATCGGGGCGCGTTTGCCGCTTCATCCGGACGGCACCGCCCGTGCCGATCCTGTATTCGACTGCTGTCTTTGGTCCGCCGTCGAAAAAATCGACAATGAGCGAGGCGCTAGCGAGCCGATCTTTCGCAATCGGCGAGCCGCGCAACTGCCCTGCCCGGAAATCGCGAAATAAATCGCGTCCGAAATGAAACTCCGCGTCGAGGCTTATTCGCATCTGGCGCCCGTTTGGTTCGTTGGCCGGAACAAAACGGGTTTGGTAGCTGCCGCCATCGATCGAAAGGATATGGAAGCCGTGCGGCGTGCCGTCGCGGCTGTCCGCCGATGCAATGCCGCGCCGGTCGAGCGGCCCGCTCCACCACGAGCCAGAGGCCGCCGTCAACACATGATGATGATGCGGCGTCGAGTCCCTAAAACCCTCGGCGGCGCCAAAATAGTGGTGCTCCGTCGTATGGGTGTGGCCGGAAAAGCTTACTGCTTTCCGGCCTTCGAAAAGCGCCAAAAAATTGGCCCTGTCGGCAACGTTCCTCGAGGGATCGTCCGGGTCGAGATAATTTTGCAAGGGAATGTGCATGAAGGCGGCGACGAGACGGGTGTTTTCCGTCTCCTTGAGAACGTTGGCGACAAAGGCAAGCTGGCGCTCGCCAAACAAACCTCTGTATTTGCCCGCGTTGCGCGGTTTTGTGGGATCGGCGCCAAGATAATCGACGTTATCGAGCATCAGAAATAGCACATCGCCATATTCGAAAGCATAGTAATTGGCGCCAAACACGCGCTTATATGTCTCGCGGCAGTAGCGGGCGCCCGGCGCCTCGAAGTTCAGATCATGATTGCCGCCGATATTCCACCAAGGGAGCCCGATCTGGCCGATGATCCGGTTATAGCGCCCATAAAGCGAAAGGTCATCGAACATGATATCTCCGGCGGTGATCCCGAAGGCCGCTTCGACGCCAGTCAGCGCGCTCACAATATCGTCGCGGATGAAATCGATCTCGGCGTGGCTCTCGGGCTGGGGATCGGTGAAGAGAACGGCATCAAAACGCCTTGGCTCCTTTGTCCTGATCAGCGCGAAATCGATCGAATCGGGCAGGGGCCCGGTTGGCGCGAGACCAGGATAGAGCAGGCCAAGGCCGGAAGGAGTCCCATCCGGCTGATGGATGTAGGAGAAACGCGGCAGCCTTGTTTTTTCGTCGAGCGGGACCGCATAATCACTTGGCTTGATGACAAAAACCGCGACGCCATCCTCAATTGGCAGGCTGTAGCGTCCATCCGGCCCGGTGCGAACTACCTCGCGCCCATTCGAAACGAGGACGCCACCAATGCCCGGATCGCCTGCCCGCCGCTCTAGCGCGCCGGACCTCGATTCGAAGACGGCTCCCGTAACGATCCTTGCGCCGGCGGCGCCCGTCGCCAGTGGCGCGGGTTGCTCGTCCGCCAACAGGCTCCGCGCCGGCACGGCGGCGGCCAGGGTTGCGGCCGCGGCCATTAGTTCGCGGCGCGATAAATCGGGGGTCATCTTCATCTTCGTTCTCCATGGCTGGGGCTGGCCTGCGGCGCGGCGCCCGCTCGCGCGTTGCTATCCCCCAGTTGAGTTGAGAGATGATGACAGCGTGCCCGCCGTTCCCAGGAATTTTTGTGCATAGCGAATTTCGCGGCCGGCCCCGGCGCTAGCTTACTCCTTTTGTCATTCATCTTGACGTTGCGGCGGACGCGGCCCAAAAAGCGGCGGAAGGAGTGCCGGGAGACGCCCATGACCGCCGTAACGCTGATCGACAATTACGATAGTTTCACCTGGAACCTGGTGCATTGTCTCGGGCGGCTTGGCGCCGACGTCACGGTGCATCGCAACGACAAGGTGAGCGTGGCCGAAATCATGACCGCCGCGCCCGACGCGATCGTGCTGTCGCCCGGCCCCTGCCGGCCGCGGGACGCCGGGATTTGCCTCGAGCTCATCGAGACCGCGGGGGCAAACATTCCAATTTTTGGAGTGTGCCTCGGCCATCAGGCGATCGGCGAGGCCTTTGGCGGCGAGATCGTCCGCGCGCCAAAACCCGTGCATGGCAAGCTAGCATCGATCGAACACCAAGGCGAAACGGTATTCCGCGGCCTCAATGGCTCGTTTTGGGCGGCGCGCTACCATTCGCTTGTCGTGCACTCCGCTAGCGTGCCGGACGTCTTGACGGTGACGGCGACAGCCGATGGACTTGTCATGGGGCTTTCGCACAAGCTTCTCCCCGTGCATGGCGTGCAATTTCACCCCGAGAGCATCGCCTCCGAACATGGCTTGCGCATATTTGAGAATTTTCTCGACCTCGCGGTACAATGGAACCACAATGCGCGGCGGACCGGGATTTCAGAGTCCGCCCTATCGCGGGTTTGAGGTTTTGAAGGCCGAAAATGGATGCGTTCAAGCCGCTGATCGCCAAAGTCGCGACCGGATCGAGCCTGACCGAGGCCGAAGCCAGGGCGGCGTTCGATCTTATTTTCGCGGGAAGCGTCACCGAGGCCCAGCTCGGCGGGCTCCTGATGGCGCTCCGCGCGCGCGGCGAAACGGCCGCCGAAATCACCGGCGCGGCGATGGCGATGCGGGCGCGGATGCTGAGGGTCGCGGCGCCGCCCGGGGCGATCGACATCGTTGGCACCGGCGGCGATGGGCATCAGACGCGCAACATCTCGACGCTCGCGGCGCTGATAACCGCCGCCTGCGGCGTTCCGGTCGCCAAACACGGCAATCGCGCGGCCTCGTCGAAATCCGGCGCGAGCGATGTATTGGGCGCGCTCGGCGTCGGCCTGGAGCTAAAACCCCGTGAAATCGAAGCCTGCATCAAGGAAGCGGGGATAGGCTTCATGCCGGCGCGGGCGCATCATGCGGCGATGCGTCATGCCGCGCGGGTCCGGGCCGAACTCGGCACGCGCACCATTTTCAATCTCATCGGTCCGCTTGCCAATCCGGCCGGCGTCAAATTCCTGGTCGTGGGCGTTTTTGCCCGCTTCTGGCTCGAACCCCTCGCGCGAGTCCTGCGTAATCTCGGCTCCAAGCGCGTGTGGCTCTTGCATGGCTCCGATGGTCTCGACGAGGCAACGACCACCGGCCCGACATACGTCACAGCACTTGAGGACGGTCGCATTCGCTGTTTTGAAATCGAGCCCGAGGATGCCGGAATTTCCCGCGCGTCGCTCAAGGAACTCGCGGGAGGCGAGCCGGCCGAAAACGCGGCGGCGCTTCAAGGCGTGCTCGAAGGCGCCAAGAATGCCTATCGCGACATCGCCGTTTTCAACGCCGCTGTTGCGCTCATTGTCGGCGGCAAGGCGGACGATTTGAAACATGGCGCGGCCTTGGCGGAGGCGGCGCTCGACGAGGGCCTTGCCGCCGCTACGCTCGCCAAACTCGTGCAAATCTCAAATCGGGCCTCGCAGCCGCCGGAACGCGTAGCTATTGAAGCCGCTAAAGGAATTCGATGCCCTACTTCTTGAAGACGATCGAGGCCTATAAGCGGCGCGAAATCGCGACGGCCAAGGTGCGCATGCCGTTCGAGACCTTGGCGCGCAAGGCGCATGACCAGGATCCGCCGCGCGGCTTCGTCAAGGCGATCGAGGCCAAGTGCGAGACCGGCCATATTGCTTTGATCGCGGAGATCAAGAAGGCTAGCCCCTCAAAAGGTCTGATCCGCGCCGATTTCGACCCGCCTGCCCTCGCCCGCGCCTATGAATCGGGAGGGGCGGCATGTCTCTCGGTGCTCACCGATGGGCCCTCCTTTCAGGGCAGTTTCAGCGATCTTTCCGAGGCACGGCAAGCGACGCATCTGCCCTGTCTCCGCAAGGATTTTCTGTTCGATCCGTATCAAGTCTATGAAGCGCGGGCGAATGGCGCGGACTGCATTTTGATCGTCATGGCCTGCGTCACCGACACGGAGGCCTGCGGCTTGACCCGCGCGGCGCATGATCTTGGCATGGACATTCTTGTCGAGGTTCACGAAGAAGCCGAGCTTGCCCGCGCGCTGCCGCTGGAAACGCGGCTGATCGGGGTCAACAACCGCGACTTACGAACCTTCAAGGTATCGCTCGACGTGTGCGAACGGCTCGCAAAGAAAATCCCGCCAGACCGGATCGCGGTCGGCGAGAGCGGCATCGAGACGCATCAGGATTGCCTGCGCCTGAAAGCGCATGGCATTCCCGCCATTCTCGTCGGTGAAAGTCTCATGCGCCAGAAAGACGTCGCGGCGGCGGCGCGGGCTCTTCTCCTCGGTGAACTGCCCGCGCGCGACAGCAAATCCCAGCGCGGATGATTTTTGGCGAGCGTCACTTTTCCATCCGGCAAGCAGGTTGCGTATGCCTACGACGCCGCGGGCCGGGTCAGCAGCGTGACGAGGAATGCCAAGACGCTGGCCACGGGCGTGACGTATGCGCCTTTCGGCATGGCGGCGGGGTGAACGGCTGGTAACGGCGCCTCTTACCTGCGCACGATTGACCAGGACGGCCGGATCACCGGCTTGGCTCTGGCCGCGGGCGCCAACATCGCGCTCACCTACGACGCGGCGAGCCGGATTACCGGCCGCGCGGAGACTGGGTTTCCGGCCGAGAGTTTCGCCTATACGGCGGGGCCACGCAGACCTACACGTACGATGCGAACGGCAACCGATTGAGCTATCTCGACAATGCGACGCCGCCGGTTTCGCTCGCCTACACAATCGACCCCGCCAGCAATCGTTTGCTCGGCATTACCAGCAGTTTGGCGGAAAGCTTCACTTACGACGCTAGCGGCAACATGCTCTCTTATTCCGCGCCGTTCGCCGATTACAGTTTTACTACGACGCGCGCAATCGCCAGACTGAGGCATATGTGGGCGCGATTGCCACGGGCTGGCTGATCAACGGGCTCGGGCAGCGCATCGCCCAGATGAATGGGAGCGTTGCGGAGTTCTACTTCGCCTATGACGAGGCGGGCCATCTGATAGGCAAGTACGACGGCCTCGGCAACGCTTTGTGGGAGACGGAGTGGATCGGCGATCTGCCGGTCGCGCTGCTCACTCCGGCGGGACGGCTTTATATCGCGCCAGATCATCTTGGGAGCCCGCACCAAATTACGGACCACGCCGGCGCGGTGGTGTGGCTGTGGAGCCCCGATCCGTTCGGCAATGGCGCCCCAACGGGAAGCTTCGCCTATGAGCTGCGCTTTCCAGGGCAATTTTTTGATTCTGCGACAAAACTGCATTACAATTATTTCCACGACTACGACCCAAGGACGGTGCGCTACATCGAGAGCGACCCCATCGGCCTCGCGGGCGGGATTAACACGTGGGCACCTCGAAAAATTGTGCTTCCTGGTGCCGCGCGAATCGGATGCAAGGTTTGCGGGCGGTAAGAGCGGGGTTTTCGCGATGGGGCAGCTTGGTTTTTTTGATGTGAGCCGGCGATATGAAGGG
>JBQTKC010000006.1:0-4088 GCA_052386575.1 Beijerinckiaceae bacterium | reverse complement strand
GGCGCTCCCGCGAATCGTTCGCCGAGTCGCGCGCCGAGCCGCGCGAACCGGTTTGCGGCCGAGCGCGCTGCCCCAAGCAATTCAGCGTACCGCCGCGCAGGTTTTCGCACAACGCGCACCTAGTCCAGTCGGGTCGCAAGCAGGATCCGCGACTACGGCTCGGCGGCGCGGGCGCGGCGAGCTCAAAGGTTTTCCGCGCCGCCTGATTCTCCAAGGACCCGTCGAAATCCGGATCTTTGGCCGGTAGCGTTTGTTCTGTTGATTAAACCCGATGAGGAGGATACGAGCATGAGTGACGCATTCGAAGCCGATGTAATGGACGAATTGTACGACGCCGCGGAAGGACCGGCGCAAAGATATTATGGAGACGCCTTTGAGGAGGAAGAATTCGATGCGCTCGAAGAGGGATTCGAGGACGAGTTTGAGGAGGGATTCGAGGAGGAGTTCGAAGCGATGGAAGACTATGGTGATGAGGGGGATCTTTTGGACGCCATGGAGGAGGAAGTCGCGGACGCCTTGGAGGAAGAGGACAGCGACGAGTTTTTGCGCCGCCTAGCGGGGATCGCACGGCGTGTCGGCCGGGGTGTCGGACGCGTGGCTCGGGGTGCCGCCCAAGTAGCACGTCGCGCTGCGCCCGTCGTTGGGCGTATCGCCAGGACGGTGGCACCGATCGCAAGTGCCATCCCGATTCCGCAAGCGCAAGCGATCGGCCGCATCGCCGGTCTTTTGGGCCGGGTACTCCCGAACCAGGCCGATGAGTTTGATGCCCTGGACGACGTCATCGATCTCGCCGAGGAAGAGGATGCCGTCGACTTCGCGGCGCCGATCATCGCGGGTCTGACGGTACGCCGCACGATGCCCGGCATCGCCCGCCAACCGCGTGCGGTGCGACGCCAGATGGTGCGCAGTGTGAGCCAAGCGACGCGGACTGTGACCCGGCGAGCGGGCCCGCAAGCCGCGCGCGCAGTACCGCGTGTGGTCCAAGCCGCGCGCCGTGCGGCCCAGCGCCGCGGCATGCCGGTTCGTGCCGTACCGCAGGCGGTCCGCCGCGTGGCCGCGCGCGTCGCAAGAAGCCCCCAGACCGTCCGGCGGTTGGCCGGCGCGCCAGGCGCTGGGATGGCCCGGCGCGGCATGGGCCGCATGATGCGCCGCGGCGGCCGCAGCTACAGCTTACGCGGACCGGTGCGTATCACCATCCAGGGCCGGTAAGGAACTTAAGGACTAAGTCGAGAGGAAGAGGGTTATGTCAGCTAGGGAATTCCTGCGGACGAAGATCGCGGCGCTGTCGGCCCGTGCCCGACGCCTCGCCCGGATCGACCACGCTTCGGTCGGGATTCGTCCGCAGGACGTCCCCTATGCGCCTTCGCCGGCCCATTTTGGGGCAGCGAACGAGCGTCTGGGAATCATCGACCGGAAGATCGAGCGACGGCTGCGCAAGCTCCAACAAAGCTGGGAGCAGTCCCCGCTACAGCGCGTGCTCATCGATATCGCGCTCGTCGAGCGCGAGCTCGACCGGGCCCGTCGGGCGTTTGGGCTCTTTTTTGAAATGTTCAGCCAGCGGGGCACGACCTTTGCCCCGGCGCTCGCGGCCTATGACATTGTGGCACAGGATTGTTATACAGCAGTGCGGGAGGCCGCACCGCGGCTTTTCCGCGGCCCGCTGTTGAAACCCTTGTGCTATAAGGAACATGGTTATTCTCCGGCGACCATGCGCCGGGGCGTTCTTCTCAACCGCCTGCTGGGCGAGCCGAATCCCTTTCCGGTTGTGAGGATCCCCTGGGACCGGGACAACCCCTGGCAAGCGGTGTTTCTGCATGAAGTCTCGCACAATCTCCAAGCCGATCTCGGGATCTGGCAGGAAAATCGGCAAGCGGTCGTGCGGCGTATCCTACGCGCGAGCGGAGATCCAATCGTCACCCGTATTTATGGTCGCTGGCACAAGGAAATCTTTGCCGATCTCGCCGCAATTTTGCTCGGCGGGCCCGCGGCGGCTTGGGGCATGGCGATCTTCTTGGCGCACCCGGCCCCGCGCACGATGACTTATCGTGCTGGGGGCGCGCATCCGACGGCGTACTTACGGATCTTTCTGTTGGTCGAGATGTTACGGCGCATCGGATTCGGCAAGGAGGCGGAACGGCTTCGCCGGGTGTGGGATCAGCTCTATAACCCGGCTCGTGCGCTCCGCTTGCCGGTGCGGCTCTTGACGACTTCGAGCCGGCTGATCCCACAGGTGGTCGATGAGATCGCTTTCCAGACGCGGCGTAATCTGGCACATCGATCCTTGGCCGACATCATCACTTTCACTGCGGATGATGAACGAGCGATTCGCGCGGCAGCCAAGCGGCTCGAGCAGGGGGAGCGCTGTGATCTCGCGCCGCGGCACCTCGTGAGCGCCGCGAGCTACGCCTTAGCGCGCGGGCGCGTACCCCCTCGGCAGCTGGCGCGGAAGGTATTCAACCAATTGAATGACATGCGGCAAGCGCCACTCCGCAAGCCCGCCACTACTCGCACCGCAAGCCACGAGCCGTTGGCGATGGCCGCATAAAGAGCTTATGGACTTTCGGGACAAAACGTTGAGGTAACCAGACATGCCAACCCCTACCTTTTATTCCAGCGGAGCTTCGTCACCGGGCATGACACCCCCTGACGGTTCGGCCCGGCGGATGGCGCTCGATAACATTCTCCGGCGCGAATTGCGGGTCAGCGATCCGAATGACCCGATGCAAGTGGCCCAAGCGCTGCTCACACGCTATAAGGACACCCCGCGGGCTCAGGCGATCAGCCAGGAGGCCAAGGGGCTGCCGTTCTTGCAGTCCGTACAGTTGCCGTCCATGGTCCCGCAGGCCGCTACCTCGTCCGACGTCGAGTTGCAACAAGCCAAGGACGACGTCGACCGCGATCTGCATGAGCTGACTACAAACTCCTTGCTGAAGGACGTGACGCCGGAGCTGCAAGGCTGGGCGCAAGCCGTGCGCTCGGCGATGCAGGAAGGTACGGTTGCGGCGCGGTTTGCGCTCGATCCCAGGCAACGGGACAAGGCCTTCGCGATCCGCAGGCAGCTCGGAGATTACGCACGCATGGCCCGGCTGGTGGGCGCCTTGACCCCAACGCTCAACCTGACCTACCGAAAGTTCGCGCAAAGCTTGGATGAGGTCGCAGGGGTGATCCTGGTGACCATGGGCGAGTCCTTGGCCAATGTGGGTTTCAACGGCGGCCGGTTCTTGTTGCAAGCGCCCTACAGTGAACTGCAATCACGTCGCGACGCGGCGATTTACGCCTTGCGCAATTTGATTGGGGCTACGCAGCAGGCCTATGGCCCCAACGATTGGCCGCGCGGCTTGGATGCGTATCGGATTATATTCAAAGTGCTTGAAGACCAAGGTCAGGGCGATCTGCGCGCCTTACTCCTCGAAACCGAGCTTACGCGAACGATGGACGAGCTCATCCAGCGCGCCGCGCACGGTCGGGTCGAGGGTCTGCGCGCGCTCGGTTCGACTGCCCAGCTCGACCTGGAGCGGTTCCACCGCCTGGTAGCGATCGGCGATCGCGCCGTTAACATAGAGTCGCCGCCACTCACGGCTTTCTTGGAAGCGCTGCAGTTATTCGCGGACGCTTTCGAAGGATCGGGCGGCTTCCGCCTCCTGCGCGTCGCGCGGCCCCCCATCCTGCTTTACGGCCTCTATGGAAGCTCCGGCTTTGGACCCGCAGAGGAGCGGCTATTGGATCTCGTCGTCAAGCGCGGTGTGCTGGCCGATCGGCTCGATTGCTTCCTGCAATGCGAATGCGGTCTTGAACAAGTCAAATGCCAGATCATTTTGGACAAGATCCTCTATGACGTCGACCGCGCGATTGATCTTTATGCCGTCGGCAAGGACGATTTTGGCCAGGCTGAACGCAGGGCCGCGGCTTATGGTTTTGTGATCGAGTTTTTCCTCGAGAACGTTTCTGCTGATCCCGCTGCTGGTGAGATCTTTACGTGCAACATTGTGGCGGTGCGAACAGTCCTCGAAAATATTCGGGACGACCTGTTCGGGCCGGAGATGAGCCTAGACGAGCCAGACGGTACTGATAACCGACCTTTGGTAACT
>JBQTKC010000005.1:0-9016 GCA_052386575.1 Beijerinckiaceae bacterium | reverse complement strand
TCCCATGGGCGTCTTCCAGGACAAGACCAGCATGGACCGCATCCTCTTCGCCGTCTTCATCCACGAAAACCGCTCACAAGGCATAAGCTCCCCTTTCCTGCTGACACAAACCTTTTGACGTCACCGATCCTTGACCCCGCGGCCGCTCACGCGGCCTTCTTCTTCGGCGCGATCATTTTGCGATTGACAAGCACTTCCGCGATCTGAACCGCGTTCAGCGCCGCGCCCTTGCGCAGATTATCGGCGACGCACCAAAGCGACAGACCATTCTCGACGGTGGCGTCCTCGCGGATGCGGGAGATATAGGTCGCGTCCTCGCCCGCCACTTCATGCGGCGTGATGGCGCCGCCGGGCTCGCGCTTGTCGATCACCAGACAGCCGGGCGCCTCCCGCAATATTTCGCGCGCTTCATCGGCGCTGATTGGATGGACGAACTCGATGTGGACCGCTTCCGCGTGGCCGATGAAGACCGGCACACGCACGCAGGTCGCGCTGAGCTTGATCTTGGGATCGAGGATCTTCTTCGTCTCCGCCATCATCTTCCATTCCTCCTTGGTGCATCCATCTTCCATGAACACATCGATCTCGGGGATCACGTTGAAGGCGATGCGCTTGGGGAATTTCTTGGCCGTGACCGAATCGGACACGAAGATCGCGCGGCTCTGGGAAAAAAGCTCGTCCATGGCCTCCTTGCCGGCGCCGGACACCGATTGATAGGTCGCAACGACGACACGGCGAATCTTGGCCTTGTCATGAAGCGGTTTCAAGGCGACCACGAGCTGGGCCGTCGAGCAATTCGGATTTGCAATGATATTGCGCTTGGAAAAACCCGCGATCGTCTCGGCGTTTACCTCCGGCACAATCAGAGGCACGTCCGAATCGTAGCGCCAGGCGGAGGAATTATCGATGACGACGCAGCCTTGACCGGCGATTTTCGGCGCCCATTCCTTGGCGACAGCGCCCCCGGCCGACATCAGGCAGATATCGGTTCCGCTGAAATCGAAGTTTTCCAGCGCCTTGCATTTCAAAATCTTGTCGCCGAAAGAGACTTCCTTGCCGATCGAACGGGACGAGGCAAGGGCCACAACCTCATCGGCGGGAAACCGGCGCTCGGCAATAATATTGAGCATTTCACGCCCGACGTTTCCGGTTGCGCCAACCACGGCAAGCTTGAAACCCATCTTCCGCTCCATTCGCAACGCGTTGTATTTCCGGCAAGCGGCCCATTGCATAGGCGATGTTGGCGAAAGCCGCAACGGGTAGGGACGTCCGCACTAGCAGGAATGGCAAGGGAGCCATTCAAAACCAAGCGAGATGTGCGCTTTGAGTATTCCGGTTTAAGGTAAACTCAACTTAATCGCGACAACGCTGCGCATGATGGAACCAAACCCGCGCTGCTGCGTTTAGGCCAAGGGAGCCATGGAGTTTCGAAATGTTTCAAAATGGGTTGTCGATCATTCTGGCCGCCGCCGCCCTGGCCACGCTTACGGTCTCCGCCAACGCGCAAACCGCGCGGCACCGGCATCGTCCGCAGGTAGCGGCGCAGTATCCTGACGAACGTCCGCCGCTCACCGTCAACCGGCGCAGTTTCCTCGATCCCGGCCCAATGGTTCCCGTCGGCAGCATGTCGAATTACGTGACGGCGAATACGTTCTTCAACCAGACCTTTGAACAAAGCTATGCAAGGTCGCTGTTCGGCAACGAACTTCTGCCCCAGCCGCTCGAAGTTTCCGGCCGCCCGCAGCCCGTCCTCGAGTTCGAAACGCCCGCCTATCCATATTGAGGCCTTCGGTAGGTATAGGCAGCCGATTCGAAATGACCGTCACGAGGCTGACTCCTCCTTCACGATCACGGCCTCAGCCCTTCCAGCCATTCCTCGAACATTATGCGCGCCATGGCGGATAATGAGGGTCCGGCGGCCTTGGCGCCGTCACGCAATTGGCGGGGATCGATCCCGGCACCGGCGAGTTCTGCCGCGTGGCCAACAAGCCATGGCTCGATCCCGGCGGTTGGGTCGACCTCGGGGTGGAATTGTAGGCAAAGAATGTTGGAGCCGAAGGAAAAGGCCTGATTGCGGCACAACGCGGTCGAGGCGAGATGGACGGCGCCTTGCGGCAGATCGAAGGTGTCGCCGTGCCAATGCAGCACCATTTCGCCCTCCAGATGCCGAAGCGGCGTGGCGCGGGCGGCATCTGTTTGATCGACCGGCCCGAAGCCGATCTCCTTAAAACCGGACGGATAGACCCTTGCGCCAAGTGCGCGGGCAACGAGCTGGGCGCCAAGGCAAATGCCTAATATTGGCAGTCCGGCACGGCAGCGGGCCGTGAGAAGAGCGATTTCGTCGCGAAGAAACGGATATTTGTCGTCCTCGTAAACGCCGATGGGCGCACCGAGCACAATGAGAAGATCGGATTTGGCCGGATCGCGCGGGGGCAGGCCGCGAAGGCCGATGTCGAAATATTGGATTTCGTAGCCCGCGCGCACGAGGGATTCGGCGAAGGTGCCAAGGTCCTCGAAATGAACGTGCCGTATGACGGCCGCGGTTTTCATCAATTGTGCTTCTCTTTAACCGGGATTTCCCCAAGCCAACTTCTCATTTCCTGACTTGCGCGGGATTCGCAAGCCGCGGCGCGTCTCGGCTCCGTGTCGCTCGGACCGTTGCCGTCAAGCTTCATCTCGACCTTTATCGAACAGCCGGGGAGAAAATAGGGATAGAGCGAAGGCCTTGCACCCAATAGGCGCAGAGGCAATATCCGCGCTGAGAAGGGGCGCGGCGCGCAGCGTGTGATTCGCGCGGTACCGCCAATTTCGCGAGTTTCAATGACATCAAGGAGGCCACTTGACAATGCCAGACGCAGCGGTCCAAAGCCAAGCTTTTCAGGCGGATGTCGCCAAATTGCTGCACCTGATGGTGCATTCGGTCTATTCCGATCGGGACATCTTTCTACGCGAACTCCTTTCCAACGCCGCCGACGCCTGCGAGCAACTGCGTTACGAGGCGCTCAATGATCCGTCCCTTGCCTCTTCGCCGTTCGCGATAAGAATTTCGATTGACAAGGATGCAAACACCCTCGCCATCGTGGACAATGGGATCGGCATGTCGAGCCAAGACCTCACAAATCATCTTGGCACCATCGCGCGCTCTGGAACCCGCGCTTTTCTGGATCGCCTTGGCGACGGCGGCGAAGAGGCGGACGGCGTCGATACGCGCGCGAAACTTGATCTGATCGGCCAGTTCGGGATCGGATTTTATTCGGCCTTCATTGTCGCCGGCCGCGTCGATGTTTTTACGCGCCGCGTGGGTGCGGCGGAAGCCTTAAAGTGGAGTTCGGACGGCAAAGGCACGTTTTCGATCCAAGAGGTGACCCAGGACGAGGCACCGGTCCAGGGCACGCGGGTCGTTCTCCACTTGAACGAAGAGTCCAAGATTTATCTTGAGCCAGGCCGGATCGAGCGCATCGTGCGCGAACATTCGAGCGCGCTCGCGGTGCCCATCGAGCTTGTCGAAGAGAAGGGCACACGCCGCTTGACCAGCGGCGCGGCGCTTTGGACAAAGCCGAAGGCGGCGATTGAACAAAAAGATTATATCGATTTTTATCAAAATCTGGGCGGTGTCTTTGACGAACCTGCATTAACAATGCATTGGCATGCGGAAGGGCGCCACGATTATACGGTTTTGGCGTTTGTGCCGGGATCGCGGCCGTTCGATCTGTTCGATCCCTCGCGTCCTGGCCTGGCCAAGCTCTATGTCCGCCATGTGCTGATCAAGGAGGACGCCGATGCCGTGCCGCGATGGCTGCGTTTTGTTCGTCTGGTAATCGATTCGGCCGACCTTCCGCTAAATGTTTCACGTGAAACGATTCAGGAAAGCCCGGTCTTCGCCGCCATCAAGAATGCCGTGACGAACCGCATCCTTCAGGAACTGACCAAAGCCGCCGAAACCGGCACCGAAAAATTTAAAAATATCTGGGAGCACTTTGGCAGCGTCCTAAAGGAAGGACTCTATGAGGACCCCGAAAGGCGCGACGCCTTGTTTGGTTTGGCGCGCTTTGCGACCTCGGCGCATCCGGCTGGCGGCCGGAGCCTCAAGGACTACATGGCAAGCCTGCAACCGAACCAGGCGGCGATCTATTATCTTCTCGGCGAGGATCTGGCGCAGCTGTCCGCCAGTCCGCAGCTTGAAGGATTTAGGGCGAGAGGCGTCGAGGTTTTGCTCTTGCCGGATCCAGTCGATGCCTTCTGGGTGGCGACCGCGGCCGGCCTCGATGGCAAGCCGTTTAAGTCGGTGACCCAGGGCGCGGCCGACATAGACGCAATCCCGCTCAAAGAGAAACCGGAGGCTGGCGCGGCTGAAGAGGCACCTCCGGCGGCCGGCCTTGCTACTCTTTACGCGCTCATGCAACAGGTTTTGGGTGACGCGGTCGAGGCTGTCCGCGCTTCCGGCAGGCTTTCGTCCAGCCCCGCCTGTCTCGTTGCCTCCGATCGCGGGCCGGACCGCCGTCTCGAACGGATACTTGCCGAAAGCGGCCGCCTCCGCCCGGCTTTCAAGCCGGTGCTCGAAGTCAATCCCGCGCATCCGCTGATTCGCGCCTTGGCCGCGCGCGTTGGCGCCCCGGACAAGGGAAAATTCGAGGATATCGTCTGGCTCCTATTTGATGGGGCGCGGCTGATGGAAGGCGACAAACCGGCCGACGCGCCGCATTTTTCCGCGCGGTTGACCAGGATTTTGCACCATGCCGCCAGCCAGCCCGCACAGTGAGGGAAGAGCTCGCAATAACGGATCCGCCCGATTTCGCGCCGGCAATGGCGCGCGGCACCGCGCGGCGCTTGCTTGCGCGGGCCTTGGCGAAGGGCGGCATCGAGCATGCGCAAATCGATGCCCGCGTGCTTCTTTGCGCGGCGCTCGGCATAGAACACGCGGATCTCGTGTCCAACCCTGGTTGTCCGCTTGGCCTTGGCGCCGGTTTGATCGCTTCTTTCGCGGCTCGGCGATTGCAGCGCGAGCCGGTGTCGCGAATCATCGGCCATCGCGATTTTTGGCAGGCGCGTTTCAAAATCGGCCCCGCCGTTCTCGATCCGCGTTACGCCACTGAGACTCTCATCGAAGCGGTGCTCGGCTATGCGGCCCGGTCGCCGCGTGAAAACTGGCGGATTCTCGACCTAGGGACGGGGTCCGGGGCAATCCTTTGCTCGCTGTTGCAGAGCCTGCCAGGATCTGTTGGCGCCGGCATCGATATTTCGCCTGGCGCCTGCGCGATCGCGCGCGACAATCTCGCCGCCTTGGGGCTTGCGCGGCGAGGGCTCATCGTTTGCGGCGATTGGGCCGCTGCCTTGCGCGGTCCTTTCGATGCGATCGTTGCCAATCCGCCATACGTCGCGCGCGGCGAAATCGCCAGCCTCGCACCGGAGGTTCGCGATCACGATCCGCGTTTGGCGCTGGATGGCGGCGACGACGGTTTGGCGGCCTATCGCGAAATCATCCCGGCGTCGCGAAAAATGCTCGCGCCCGGCGGTTTGATCGCCATGGAAATGGGCGCAGGCCAGCATTGGGCCGTCGAGTTGCTCTTGACCGGCGCATTTGGCGCGCCCGTCGAGGTTAGATTTGACCTCGATGGATGCCGTCGCGTGATTTTGGCGTATCCTGGGCAGTGAGCCCTGGCGTGACAAATTGGTCACGTTAATCGTCGCAAGAGATATATTTTCGCAAAAGCACTTGGCGTTTGCCGCGAAAGCGATTAGGTTGTGTCTCCAAGGATGGGTTTTCGCTTATATTGCATGGTTGCGACTGGCGTTGAGGTTCTCGGTCCGCGCGAACGTCCGAACGAAATAGAGGGCGCGTGCTGAAAACAAGACGGTCTCCGCTTCGGGCTATGCCGTGATTTCCGGTGCAACCGGGATCAAAGTCCCCAGACTCTGAGACTAGATCATCAAGAGTCGAAGATCGGTGCCGCGGCGGTTCCGCGAGCACAATTGTCACCGGCTGGAGAGCCTTTTAACGCTCGCGCCTACGTGCTGTGAAAATATGGGATTCAGAACGGCATGTGAGCGCATGCCGATTTGGCGGCGTGCAAAGCGCAATTACGATGCCACCCAAGGATCATCGATGAGACCAGGACAGAATAACAAACGTATGCGTGGCCGCCCCAACAATCGCAAGGGACCGAATCCTTTGACTAGATCCTATGAATCGAGCGGCCCCGATGTGAAAATTCGCGGAACGGCCCACCACATCGGCGAAAAATACATCCAGCTGGCGCGTGACGCGCAGACTTCTGGCGATCCTGTCATGGCGGAGAGCTATCTCCAGCATGCCGAACATTATTTCAGGCTGATCGCGGCGGCGCAGCAAGTGCAACAGCAAGGACCCGGTGCCTATCAGGGTCAACCCATTGACGCCAATGTGGAAGAATCCGACGACGACAGCGATTTCGGCGGCATGCCCGACAGGTTCACTTCCCCCGCCGAGCGCTATGCTCCAATGCCTCAGCCAAGTTTCCTGCCACAACCACCGTCCGGCCCGGCGCAGTCCGGTCCGGAGCAGTCTTTCCATGGCAATGGGGACAAACAGGATTTCATGCGGCCGGAACGTGCTCCACGGCCGGAGCGCCCATTTCAGGACAGGAATTACCGGGACAGGAAATTTCAAAACTATCAGGAAAAGCCGTATCAGGAGCAGCGGCCCTATCAAGAACGCAATGGCCGCGGCCGTGATCAGGAGAGTCGCGGCAACCGCGGACGGAGCCCGCGCGATTTTCGCAATGAAAGCTCGATCCACGTCGACCCGCGCGCCGAACCCCAAATGGCCGAGGCCGCCGAAGGCAACGTCCTTCCGGCGTTCATCACTGCCCCGGTCCGGGTCCCAGCCGAACCTCATGACGCCGCGCCGCCAGTTGCGGCGCTTTCTCCCCTGCTCGCCGGTCCGCCAGAGGGCGGCGATGCGGCCGAAGGCTTTCATCCGCGTCCCGGCCGTAGACGCAGCGGCAAAGCGGAGACCGGGATTCCCGGGCCGCACGGCGAATCGGCGAACGCCAATGACCCGGTCCGCGATTAAGCCACGAGTCTTTGGCTATAGGATTCCTCACCTTGAATTGCTTGCGGTATAGGCGATAGTTGCGCCTGATGCGGCCAAATCGAGGTGAATCTTCCATGACAATACAAAGCATCCGCAGTGGCGGCGGGATTAATGGCCGGTGCCGTTTCGTTCGACGCCGGGGCGGTCTCGGCATCGCTTTTTCCATTGGAGCCCCAATCGTTCATCACGCAAGTGGCCGGCGGTTGCGGATTAGGCTGGCATCGCGGTCCATGGGGCGGCTGCCGGCGCAATTGGGGCGCATGGCGCCGCTGCTTTTTCCGGCCAACTCCTTGGGGCCCCCGCCGCATCTGCCGTTGGTGACATCGGCTGAAATTCGAAATCCCCGCGCCGCGGGGTTTTCTTTGTTTGGCTATAGCGCGCGGGGTTCTGAGCCCGATATCTCGCGCCAGCGAAATTTTTAGCGGCCAATAACTCTACCACCCGTGCGATTCGATCCTACATTTCCAGTCAAGGGCGGATCCAATAAGCTGCGGGATATTCCGCGAATCGCAACGCCACCACTAGGCGCTTCGCGTGGCGGAAGTGGTTTTGGTTCCCCGTTTTAGCTGCTCGGCAAGCTCGCAAAATGGCTAGAGAAGCCTACGGCCGCTCAAGGCGGCCGCTGCCATGAGAAGCAATGTCGCGCTGGGGAGATTGCGATGAACATGGAAAAATATACCGAACGGGCGCGCGGTTTTGTTCAAAGCGCCCAATCGCTCGCCATCCGCGAGGGTCACCAGCAATTTGCGCCCGAACATGTTTTGAAGGTTCTTCTCGACGACGAGGAGGGGCTGGCCGCTGGGCTCATTGACAGGGCGGGCGGGAGTTCTCGCGCGGCTCTCCGCGACACGGAGCTTGGGCTTTCCAAATTGCCGAAGGTGCAAGGTTCTGGCGCGGGGCAATTGTATCTCGCTCCGGCGACCGCGCGGGTTTTCGACAATGCCGAGAAGATCGCGCAGAAGGCGGGCGACTCCTATGTCACGGTCGAGCGGCTGTTGCTCGCGCTGGCCATGGAGAAAGGCACGGAAGCGGCCAAGATTCTCGAACGCGCGGGTGTCTCGCCGCAAGTTCTCAACGCGGCGATCGAGGATCTCCGCAAGGGCCGCACCGCCGACAATGCGACCGCCGAGAACGCCTACGATGCCTTGAAAAAATACGCCCGCGATTTGACCGATGCCGCCCGCGCGGGCAAACTCGATCCGGTGATTGGCCGCGACGAGGAAATCCGGCGCACCATTCAGGTATTGTCGCGGCGTACGAAGAATAATCCGGTCCTGATCGGCGAGCCAGGTGTCGGCAAGACCGCGATCGTCGAGGGCCTCGCGCTGCGTATCGTCAATGGCGATGTGCGGGAAAGCCTGCGCGATAAAAAACTTCTCGCGCTCGACATGGGCGCGCTCATCGCGGGCGCGAAATATCGTGGCGAGTTCGAGGAGCGCCTAAAAGCGGTCCTCAATGAAATCATCGCCGCCGCGGGCGGAATTATTTTGTTTATCGACGAGATGCATACGCTCGTTGGCGCCGGCAAGGCGGATGGCGCGATGGACGCGTCGAACCTATTGAAACCGGCTCTCGCACGGGGCGAATTGCATTGCGTCGGGGCAACCACGCTCGACGAATATCGCAAGCATGTCGAAAAGGATGCCGCGCTGGCCCGCCGCTTCCAGCCGGTGTTCGTCTCCGAGCCGAGCGTCGAGGACACCGTCTCCATCCTGCGCGGTCTCAAGGAAAAATACGAATTGCACCATGGCGTGCGAATCCTCGATGCCGCGATTGTCGCCGCCGCGACCCTGTCGCACCGCTATATCGCCGACCGATTCTTGCCTGACAAGGCAATCGATCTCATCGATGAAGCAAGCTCCCGGCTGCGCATGCAAATCGATTCGAAGCCGGAAGAGCTCGACGAACTTGACCGCCGGATCATTCAGCTCAAGATCGAGCAAG
>JBQTKC010000004.1:0-1802 GCA_052386575.1 Beijerinckiaceae bacterium | reverse complement strand
CTGATGAAAATGGGCTTGCCGCGCCATTTCACGGTTATGATCTGGCCTTCCGCCACATGGGCGATATCGACGTCCGCCGTGGCGGCCGCCAATGTCGTCGCGTCGGGACTCATCTGGTCGATCAGCGGCCAGACCGCGCACCCGGCCCCAATCGCGCCCATCGCGCCAGTCGCGGCGAACAGAAGGTCCCTTCGGCTCGGTTCGTCTGCTATCGTATCTGCTGCCATGATGCTCGAACTCCGGGTCTCAACTATTGAATAATCGAGCGCCGTCGTGGAAGCAATAGCGATGCCGCAATGGCTTCGTCCGCCCGATGCGAGGTCCGCTGCCTGTGCATCAAGTCTACAAGCCAGACATCCCGCAAATGGTGGAGAAAGGATTCGTGTTGATGCAACGAACCATCATCGGCGCACTCACGAATAGGTTCGAAGTCGAGACCGCGGGAATGACTATCCGCTCCGGGTAGCGTACCCCTCGCTCGCCTCGAGACGGAGCGCATTACAACGTAGTTTTTCGGGCGCTTGCCAATAGTTCAGCCGCCAGAATAGCCGCCGATAATGGGTAGTATTTCTCCGGTGATGAAACTTGAGCAATGTGAGGACGCGAGAAAGACGTACGCCGGAGCGATTTCCTCCGGCTGCGCGGGGCGTTTCATCGGCGTTCGGCTTCCGAACTCGGTGATGCTCTCCGGGTCCTTGTTTGAAGGGTTAAGGGGTGTCCAGACCGGTCCGGGCGCAACCGCGTTCACGCGTATGCCACGGCCGGCCAGATTACTGGCCAGGGAACGCGTGAAGGCGTGAATTCCCCCTTTCGTCATCGAATAGTCAATAAGGTTTTTGTTGCCCAGGAGCCCGGTAACCGATCCGGTGTTTACGATTGCCGCTCCGGCTTCCATATGCTCAACAACCGCCTGCGCCATATGGAAATAGCCATATAGATTAGTCTTCACGGTGTGATCCAAATGTTCGCCGGTAAGATCCTCGAACCGCGCTGTATGTACCTGAAACGCCGCATTATTCACGAGCACATCGAGTCGACCAAAATGACGGAGAACTTGCGCGACAGCCGCGCGACAAAAACGCTGATCGCGGACGTCGCCGGCAATCAATAAACAGCGACGGCCCTCTTTCTCGACAGCGGCCTTGGTCACTTTGGCGTCGCCGTGCTCAGTCAAATAAAGTACCGCGACGTCCGCGCCTTCCCGGGCGAACAGCACCGCCACTGATCGGCCGATTCCAGAGTCCCCGCCCGTCACGATCGCCACTTTATCCTGTAGCTTGCCCGATCCGCGGTAGAAAGGGGCGTCGTACATTGGTGCGGGGTCGAGTGCGGCCTCTTCGCCCGGTTTGGGCTGGTGCTGTTTGGGAAAAGGTGGCTCAGGATACCGGCGGGCGCCGGCTTGCGTGGCGACAGAGGACCCTGCCGCGGCGGCCGCCCCACTTTGATTGGCCACCTCAGCCTGAATCTCACGCTGCTGCCCGGCGATCCGGCCAGCCGTACTCACGTTGGAATCGGCCACGTGAAACCTCCTACTTTACGCTTGTGGACTCGATTCCTTAACTCGCGACTGAAGATTGGGTTGCAATGGATTCCCGGCGCGCAGCGGCGCAACAAAAACACTCATTGGGCGACGTGCAGTGTACGGCACCGTTTGGCGTACGGTACGGCTTTTATCTTACTAATAGCCTATCATTATAGGTGACACTTCACGCGGCGTAGCGCACGTGTTTTGCGTGGAAGTATGACTTGACCCGGTTGGGGCGCCTCTGGATGGATTTGAGGATCGACGAGGTGGTCGCGAT
>JBQTKC010000003.1:0-2086 GCA_052386575.1 Beijerinckiaceae bacterium | reverse complement strand
AAGACACCGACGATGACGGCGGATTCCGCGACGGGCAGTCCCAAAAGCGGAACCAAGAAGGCGAACAAGGGCATGATCAAGGAGAGGATCAGCGCTGTCATTCCCGCAAAGAAGCGCCAATCCCGGTCGAGCACGGGTGGGACGGGCGCCGGCGCGCCGGCATCGGAGTCAGTCATGCGGCCGCGCCCCACCGCCAAATGCACGGGCGGCGAGCACATGGCGTCAACGAAGGACGCCGCCTCGCCAGCGCTAGGGGATAGACCGCTCCCCAGGGCCAGGGGGCGGTCAAACCGCCGCGCGCCGGGTCGCCACCGTCCTCTAGAAGCGGTAAGACAACAGCAGCGCAAAGATGTCCCACTTCTTGTCCGTAGCGAAGACATCCGGGTTGTCTTGCGGAAACAGCCAGAAGGTTCCGTACACATTGTGGTACTCCGCCCGCACCATCAGCGAGGAGTTGATGTTATAACGCACGCCGAAAGTCCAGTCCTTGGTGAACTGGGTGTGGGCCGGGATACCAAACCTGTCGTTGGCTTGGCTTCCGTCTCGATCATCCACATTGTTGAAAAACACGTCATAACGTAGCACCGCCTCCCACTGAGGGTCCAACCGATAAATCCCCTGGAAGTAATAACTCTCGCCCACGATGTCCAGGTCGAAAAAGTCGCCGAACCCCTCGTCTTTAATTGGCCGGCGCGCGTATTCGCTCGTCAAGCTCCAATGCTCGGCGTTGTACTGCGCTGAAAAAATCACCGGATCGAAGAGGTCTTTCCCAGGCCCAAGATCATCAGGCGGGGAAAACCGGGGGCTGTAGTCGGTCTCCAAGCGAGCCCCCGTGACCGCCAGGCGCAGGGATTGGTCCGGGGTTTCGTAAATCAACCGCCCTATAAACGACCAGCGGTTGTCAAGTTCACCGGGAAAGTCTGCTCCTAGGATGGCGAACTCCGAATTCTCATTGGCGACGCGTGCCAGGAAAGGGCCTAACTCGAGGATCAGGTTGCCCCAGGAACCGTGTTGCTCGCCGTAAAACATGACGCCGTCGGCCGAAATGGCTAATTCGCGGGATTCGTCGAAGTAAATCGATTGCGGCAACAGGATACTGGGGCGGGTGAAGGCCACATCGCGCGTGTCGTTGTAAAGGCCAAAGGGCAGCCTCACCCGCCCGAGTCGCACGCCGAGCCGGCGCTCTTCGCTGGCGACCGCAGTATAGTCCAGCAGCCAGAAATCGAACTCCGGCTCGCTCTTTGCCGCTTCGCCGGCGCGGCGCGACAGGATTTGTACCGCCAACTGCAGGTTGGGCCGGGCCAGCCAGGAAGCGTTGACGCCGATCTCGGTGAAATCCAGGCTTCCGCCGCGCTCGCTAGATCCGAACAGGTTATTGTTAGTGGTCAGAAAATAGCCCTGGCTGAGAAAGCCGTGCACTTGAAAGCCTTCGAAAAGCTCGAGGGCAAGCGCCGGATGGCACAGCCCGAGCCAGAGGGCTAGCGCCGGCCACCACGGCAAGTACCGGGGCGTCCGCACGCTTCTACTGAACCGGCAGGAAGGTGACGCTCTCGTCAATCATCTTCCGCGATAGGTAACCGATCGCGCCGTCCGTGCCTGCCACCCTTGCGCGCATTTCCTCCTCGCTGTCCACCACGACGGGCGCCTCGCCGCGGGTGCCTGCCACCCTGGCGCGCATTTCCTCCTCGCTCGCTACCTCAAGAGGCGCCTGTCCGGTGCCCGAATAGACGAGACGGTCCCAGGCCGTCCGATACTGGTGTGGAAAGACCCCGAGGATCTGCTTGCAGAACCTGACATGCACCGCATGATTGTCCGGGAGCACGTAGACGCGAATCGGCGTACCATCCTCCCAGGCACGCAGCCGCATGCCGAAAATGGCAGAAAGTGTATTTCGGGCGATCACCTCGCCCGCGGGTGCCGCCGGGTTGACGGCGACGACCACCTCCTCCGAATCTGCTTGGGCTGGCCACCCGCACAGCAGGATCAGACACAGCGCCCATGCCCGGAGCGTCGAGCCGGTGGTACGCCCCGCCCTCCAACGAGCTGCCGAGTGCTGGACTGGCACAGTTAACAGGACAACGCCGCA
>JBQTKC010000002.1:0-8954 GCA_052386575.1 Beijerinckiaceae bacterium | reverse complement strand
GGGGCCTATTCGCATACGTCAATCGCGCTTTACGATGCGATCAAGGCAACGAGCGCGCAAGTCATCGAGGTGCATCTTTCGAACATTCACGCCAGAGAAGACTTTCGCCGCCACTCGATGATCTCCGCCGCCGCGCGCGGCGTGATTTTGGGGTTTGGCGCCCTCTCCTACGATCTCGCGCTCGAAGCACTTCTGACGCTGGCCGCAGCGGCCGGTAAACCGGGGCGAGCTTAATCGCCAAGCAATGCATGAAATCTTTTGGTCTTGGATCTTTCGTGAACCCCTTCAGGGCCACCAGCGCAAGCGAGAGTAGAAAAAGATGAAATATCCGGAGCCAGAACCGGACATGAGCCCGGCGGCGGCCGCAATCGACACGGACCTGGTCGAGATCCTAGCGCAGCTCGTTACCCGTCTCGGACTTTCCGAGATTGAAGTCGCGAAGGGCGATTTCAAAATCCGCGTCGCGCGACAGTTTTCCGCCGTTGCCATCCAGCCGGCCGTGACCTCGCCGCCAGCCGCCAGCCCGGGCGCGGCAGGCACCGCGGCTCCGGCCGACGGTCCAGGCACGGTAAAGTCGCCGATGGTCGGAACCGCTTACTTGCGTTCCTCGGCGGGCGCCCCGCCGTTTGTCGAGGTCGGCACGCAGGTGAAGACAGGCGACAAAGTTCTTCTTGTCGAGGCGATGAAGACCTTTAACGAGATCCTCGCTCCCCGCGCCGGCACGGTGACGGGCATTCTGGTCGAGGACGGTCAGCCGGTCGAATATGGCCAACCGCTGCTCGTAATTGAATAAGGCCGCGTAGCCGGTGGTCCGACATGTTCGAAAAGATACTTATCGCCAATCGAGGCGAAATCGCTTTACGGATTTTACGCGCGGCCAAGGAACTCGGCATCGCGACCGTGGCGGTTCATTCGACGGCCGACGCCGATGCTATGCACGTGAAACTCGCCGATGAATCGGTTTGCATCGGGCCGCCGCCTTCCCGCGATTCCTATCTCAACATCCCGGCACTTCTTGGTGCTTGCGCCATCACCGGCGCCGAAGCCCTGCATCCGGGCTATGGATTTCTCGCCGAGAACGCTAGGTTCGCGGAGATTCTCGCCGATCATCACATCGTTTTTATCGGCCCCAAGCCGGAGCACATCAGGCTCATGGGCGATAAGATCGCGGCCAAAACGACGGCGATCCGGCTTGGCATTCCCTGCGTCCCAGGCTCGGACGGCGCGGTCACCAGCGACAAGGACGCGGCGGCCATCGCCCGCACGCTTGGCTTTCCGGTCCTTGTCAAGGCGGCGGCGGGCGGCGGCGGACGCGGCATGAAAGTCGCCCGCGGCGCGGACGATCTTCCCGCCGCGCTCGAAATGGCGCGGATCGAGGCCAAGGCGTCCTTCGGCGACGAAACGGTCTATCTCGAAAAACTTCTCGAAAAGCCGCGTCATGTCGAAATCCAAATTCTCGGCGATGGCCACGGCAAGGCTGTTCATCTCGGCGAACGCGATTGCTCGTTGCAGCGCCGGAATCAGAAAGTCTGGGAGGAAAGCCCCTCCCCCGCCCTCAATGCGTCGCAGCGCCAAGAAATCGGCGAAATTTGTGCAAACGCGATGCGTGAGCTCGGGTATGCCAGCGTCGGCACCATCGAGTTTCTCTATGAAAACGGCAAATTTTATTTCATCGAGATGAATACAAGGATCCAGGTCGAGCATCCGGTAACCGAAATGGTCACCGGCCTCGATCTCGTCAACGAGCAGATAAAAATCGCCGCGGGCTCCGCCTTGACGTTGACCCAGAAGGATATCGCCTTTCAAGGACATGCGATCGAATGTAGAATCAACGCCGAGCATTCCGCGACCTTCCGGCCTTCGCCGGGTAAGATCGCCTATTACCATCCGCCCGGCGGCCTTGGCGTGCGGGTCGATAGCGCGGTCTATGCCGGGTACTCCATCCCGCCAAACTACGATTCCCTCGTCGGCAAACTCATCGTGCATGGGCGCAACCGCAACGAGGCGCTGATGAGGCTGCGCCGCGCGCTCGATGAATTCATTGTCGACGGCATCGAAACGACCATTCCCTTGTTTCAAACTTTGGTGCGCAACGCCGACATCCAAAATGGGCTCTACGACATTCATTGGCTGGAGAGGTTTCTTGCATCGGGGGGCATGGACGAGGCGAGCGCGTGGGTCTCGCCCTAGACCCGCCAAGGCCCTAACAAGACTTGTGGCTGTGTCCCTGCCGAGACATTTTGCGATATATCCTGACGGTGCGCGGCATAACGCGGAATGGAGCGGGTGAAGGGAATCGAACCCTCGTATTCAGCTTGGAAGGCTGCTGCTCTACCATTGAGCTACACCCGCGAAGCTTTGGTGGGGCCTCGGATTGAGCGGAGGCCGCACCGCGCATCAATGTTGCTCCGCTTGCAATCGACTTATAAAGCAAGTCAACGTCCCACGAAATACTGTAAGTGTGAAATCGGATTGCCCCTTTGGCACACATGGAACGTCGCCTTTTGCGCCGGGACAAAACGCGCGGAGATGGATTTTTTGGCTAACGCGCACGCGGCGCGCGGCGCCGGTGCTTGCGCGCGTTGAACGAAGATCCCGTCTGTCCGCCCGGGATCGAGTGCGTCGAAAGGGTGGACACAGCCTGCCTCCTGCCCGTCCCGGAGGAAATTTGCAGCGCACCGCGCGTTTCCAAGCCGAGCCGGCTTACAATCACGGGGCCGGAATGCAGCTTTCCAGTCGCCTCGTCACCGCACGATTACGTTCGTGAATTGCCAGGGATCTTGCCTGTCGATGTCCTCGGGAAATAGGACCGCGCGGCCCTCGAGCGGAGTCCAATCCGTATAGCGCCCTATCACCGGGCCGAGGTAAGGGAGCTGCACGTCAAGGCAGCGGCGAAAGTCGAGTTCGTCGGCCTCGACAATGCCCGCGCGCGGATTTTCGAGCGCCCACACCATGCCGGCAAGCACGGCGGAGGTCACCTGAAGCCCCGTCGCGTTCTGATAGGGCGCGAGCCGCCGCGTCTCCTCGATCGAAAGCTGCGAGCCATACCAATAAGCATTCTTCGGGTGCCCATAAAGTAGGACGCCGAGCTCGTCGATCCCATCGACAATTTCGTTCTCGTCGAGAATGTGGAATTTTTCCTGCGGCCGCCATTGCCGCCCTGCCATCTCGTCGAGCGACAACACGGCGTCGTCGGCCGGGCGGTAGGCATAGTGGCACGTTGGCCGGTAAACAACTTCTCCCCCCTCGCGAAGGGATAAAAAATCGGCGATCGAGATCGATTCATTATGGGTGATGAGCCAGCCGTGCTGCGCCTTGGCGGCCGGTGTCCAGGACCGCACCCGCGTGCCCGCGCCGGGGCGCAGTAAATAGATCGCGCAATCCGGCCCATAATTGTGCCGCTTTGCTTCCGGCGGCATAAGTTTTTCATGCGTTCCCCAGCCAAGTTCGGCTGGCTGGAGGCCTTCCGAAATAAAGCCCTCGACAGACCAAGTATTAACGAAAACGCCGCGCGGCTTTGGCGCCGTCGCGCGCTGGGTATCGCATTCGGCGATGTGGATTCCCTTGACGCCTATTCTCCGCGCGAGTCGCGCCCACTCGTCGCGCGAGGAGGGCTGCCCGGAATCGATGCCGCAATCGGCCGCGACATTTAAAAGCGCCTGCTTGACGAACCAGGAAACCATGCCCGGATTGGCACCGCAGCAAGAAATCGCGGTTGGTCCTGCCCCCAGCGCGCGGCGAAGATCGAGGACTCCTTCGCGAAGGGCATAGTTCGACCGCTCGGATTGGGTCAGCCGCGTATCGGTATAAAATCCAGCCCAAGGCTCGGCCACCGTGTCGATATACAGCGCGCCAACCTCGTGGCAAAGCCGCATGACGGCGACCGAGGACACCTCGATGGAGAGATTGACGACGAAAGCCTGCCCGCCGCCCCGCGCGAGAAGCGGTTTCAAGATCGCCACAAAATTGTCGGCCGCGAGAGCCTTGTTGATGAATTCAATGCCGCGCTCGTCGAGAAGCTGGCGGTCCTTATCCTCGGGGTCGATGACCGTAAAGCGCGATTTGTCGAATTTGAAATGACGTTCGATGAGCGGCAGCGTGCCGCGCCCGATCGAACCAAAACCGATCATGACGATCGGGCCTGAAATCGTGCCATGCACGGGCCATTGCGACATCGGTTCTTCTCCAAAACGGCCGGCTGAACCCGGACCGGGCGGTGCGAAGGCGCCGCCCGCTTCAAGCTAGCGGCCGCCGTGGATACGTATCAAAACGCCAGTGACTTGGCCTCTTTAACGCCAGGCAGCGCCGCGATTTCGGCGAGCACCTTTTCCGGGACCGGGCCGTCCACCTCGACAAGCGCGATCGCGGAGCCGCCCTCGCGGTCGCGGCCGAGTGCGAAGGTCGCGATATTGATCGCGGCATCGCCTAAAAGGCCCGCGAAACGGCCGATGAAACCCGGCTTGTCTTCATTGCTGACGTAAATCATCACGGGTGCGATCAGTGCGTCGACGTTGATCCCATTGATCGCGACGATACGCGGTTTGCCATCGTGAAAAACGGTGCCGGAGACCTTGCGCTCGCGTTCCTGCGTGGCGACCGCGAGGGTGACGAGCGATTGGTAATCGGCCTCGGCGGCACGGGTTACTTCGTCGATCGCGATTCCCCTTTCTTTGGCCACGCCGGGCGCGGAAACGATGTTGACGTCCGCGAGCAAGGGCCGCAAAAGCCCCGCGATCGCCGATGCGGTCAGCGCTTTCGTATTCAGTTGCGCCACCGCCCCCTCATAGGTGATCGCCACGCTTTTTATCCCGCACTCGACGAACTGCCCGGCGAACGAACCGAGGCGGCCTGCGAGCGCGATGAAAGGCTTGAGTTTGGGAGCTTCCTCGGCGGTGATTGAGGGAAAGTTGATTGCGTTCGCGATCGCGCCGCGGAGCAAATAGTCCGACATCTGCGCGGCAACCTGTTGCGAGACATTTTCTTGCGCCTCGCCAGTCGACGCACCAAGATGCGGCGTGCAGATCGCATTCGGATGGCCGAAAAGCGGATTTACCGTTGCCGGTTCATGCGCGAATACGTCGAAAGCCGCGCCCGCCACATGGCCGCTATCGAGCAGCGCGCGCAAGGCCCGTTCGTCTGCGAGCCCGCCGCGCGCGCAATTGACGATTCTTACGCCCTTCTTGGTCTTGGCGAGATTTTCCGCCGACAAAATGTTTCTCGTCAGTGCCGTCAGCGGCGTGTGCAAGGTGATGAAATCCGCGCTGGCGAGAAGAGTTTCGAGGCCCGCATTCTCGACTCCGAGAGCGAGGGCGCGTTCGGTCGAAAGAAATGGATCGTAGGCGATGACCCGCATCTGCAAACCAATTGCGCGCGCGGAAACGATCGATCCGATAGTGCCGCAGCCTATGATGCCGAGCACCTTGCCGGTGATCTCGACACCCATAAAACGGTTCTTTTCCCATTTGCCGGCCTTCGTCGACAAGTCGGCCTGGGGAATCTGGCGGGCGAGCGCGAACATCAATGCGATCGCATGTTCGGCGGTGGTGATCGAATTGCCAAACGGCGTATTCATCACGATAACGCCTTTCGCGGTGGCGGCTGGAACATCGACATTGTCGACGCCTATCCCAGCGCGGCCGATCACTTTCAGCTTGCCCGCGCGCTCAAGTAATTTGGCGGTGACCTTCGTTCCTGAGCGAATGGCAAGGCCGTCGAAGCCGCCAATGACGCTGGCGAGCTTCTCCTTGTCCTTTCCGAGGTCCGGCCGGAAATCGGCCTCGATGCCGCGCTCCTTAAAGATCGCGGCGGCGGCGGGCGACAAGGCATCGGAAATCAATACGCGCGGAGGCAACGGGACTTCTCCGGAAGTCAAGCGGCCTTGGCGAGATCGCACTTGGTTTTTGCAAAAGCGAAATCGAGCCACGGCGTCAGGGCCTCGATATCGCTCGTCTCGACGGTAGCCCCGCACCAGATCCGAAGGCCGGGCGGCGCAGCGCCATAGGCGCCGATGTCGAAGGCCACCTTTTCCTTTTCGAGCAAATTTTCGAGCGCTTTCGCGAAGGCCGCCTGCCCTGCTGGCGGAAGTCCCGCGACGGCCGGATCGACCACCTTGAGGCAGACGCTGGTGTTCGATCTAATCCTTGGGTCGGCGGCGAGGAAATCCACCCAAGGTGTCCGCGCGACCCAGCCGCCGAGCGCTTGCGAATTGGCATCGGCGCGACTGATGAGAGCGTCGAGCCCGCCAAGCGATTTTCCCCAATTCAGGGCCTCGATATAATCCTCGACGCACATGAGCGAAGGCGTGTTGATGGTTTCGCCCGCAAAAATGCTTTCGATCAATTTCGCCCCCTGGGTCAACCGGAAAAGTTTTGGCAGCGGCCAGGGCGGCGTATAGGTGTGCAGTCTTTCCACGGCGCGCGGCGAAAGGATCAACATGCCGTGCGCGGCCTCGCCGCCAAGCGCCTTTTGCCAGGAGAAAGTGGTGGCATCGAGCTTTCCCCAGTCGAGGTTTTGGGCGAAGGCGGCGGAGGTCGCGTCGCAGATCGTGAGGCCTCTGCGATCGGCCGCGATCCAATCGGCATTGGGAACGCGCACGCCGGACGTCGTTCCGTTCCAGGCGAAGACGATGTCGTTGTCGAAATCCGCGTGGCCAAGATCTGGAATCTCGCCGTAGTCCGCGACGAATGCCCGGGCGTTCTTTAGCTTCAGATGCGCGACGATATCGTTGACCCAGCCTTCGCTGAAGGCTTCCCAGGCGAACACATCGACGCCGCGTTGGCCGAGCAAGGACCACAGCGCCGCCTCGACCGCCCCGGTATCCGAGCCAGGGACGATACCGATCCGGTAGTTTGGCGGAACCCGCAGAACCTCGCGGGTCAAATCGATCGCGCGTTTCAATTTGGCCTTGCTGACCGCGGCCCGGTGCGAGCGCCCGAACGGGGCGTCCCGAAGATTCTGGAGTTGCCAGCCAGGGTGCTTGGCGCAGGGTCCGCAAGAAAAATTGGGCCGCGCGGGCCGCGCGGCGGGAAACGTCGCTACCATGAATGACCATCCTCCCAGATGGGTGCCTTTCGTTGGGGAAAGGTGTCCCAAGGTTTTGGGTACGCCGGGCGGGCGCCCCGGTCAAGCCGCGTTCGGTGCGAGGAGCGGGAAAGGTTGAATGTCTGCTTCCGGCGCTTCGCGGAAGTCCGGCTCAGAGGTCTTGACGACGGGAGTTGACCCTTACAGACCGCCGGCAGCCGCGTGCCTCAATAGAACCCCGGAATCAGCCTTGACGTCCGGGCGCAGTAAGCATCGTACTCGGCGCCGAACTGCGCTCGCAGCAGCCTCTCTTCAGCTCGGATGCGGATGAGGATCGGCGGTATAATGAGCGCCGCGAGCAGCACACCGATCCCCGAACGAAAGGCGAGGCCCCAGCCCAACGAATTGACGACCGCCCCCAGGTAGCTAGGGTTCCGGATGACGCCATAGATACCGCTTGTAGCTAGGGTGTGGCTGGGCTGGATGGCGACCAGCCCGCTGAACCGGTGGCCGAGCACAAAGATTGGCCAAATCCGCAGCGCACCGCCGACGGCGAAGAGAACGACGCCAAACCAGCGGACGCTATCTCCGTCGAAGGTCCAGAATCCCGTGCGGTCCGACCAGGCTGGCAGATAGGCGTCGAGCAAACCGACCAGCGCGAAGACTACGATAACCCAGCGATCAGCGCGATCCTCACGAACCCCAGAACTCAGGTTTCCGCCACTGAAAAGTGCTGCCCCAGATAGCACGAAGAGAACGATCGTAAGGGCAATCAGCGCCGGATGGGAGAAAAAGGCGGCAAACCCGCCCCGGCCGAGGACAGCGAGCCCGAAAAAGGCCATTGTCGCCACCCCTATGATTACGGGCGCCGATTTTTGAATTGGCATCGTGGTCACCTCGCCTACGTACCGGTGGTAAAAACCTTGCCCATTGGTTGCTGTTCGCGCAAGGATGCAATGCCGACGATAAACAGTTTTCTCAGGTGTTGAATGAAGAGCCGCATACCGCCGAACTTGTCACCTGCCTCGCGGTGACTCCGAACCAGAAATTCATGAAAATCGATGCCGCTCAGTTCGCCGCTGCGCGAACCCTGTTGACGACCGATAGGACCGCTGAGATGACCACGTCAGGCCGATCAAACTGAATGTAGTGACCCGCGTCGAAAACAACCTGATGTTGGCTTTGAGTTGACCACGATGCTTCTTCATCGTGCATGCTTTTCCAAATTTCTTGATACTGCCTGCCTTGTTCAGGTGTAAATTTGAAATACGCAAGAGCTTCGTCAGACAACGGTTCCAATCCAGTCAGCACAAACACGGGGCGGCCATTTAGCTGTCGCGCGGTTCCTGCCTCTGCGAGAGATTCCTCGAATGCGTCAGCTTCCTTTACAAGCGAGTCTAGGGAGGCCGGGCTATAGGCCAAGACCGCCTCCGATGGCCACTTACGCAGGCGCCAGTACTGACGAGCAGATTTCTCAAATAGCGGTACTATGATCCCGCGTGTCATGCCTGTCCAAGCGAGCGCTGCACCGGCCTTTGCAATTAGACGCAACCGCACTGGTTCTGTCAGCGACGTTATTGCTTTGAGGCTTCCAACCTCATCCGGATGGGATGCATCCACAAAAACTAATCCCGCCACTTCCGAACCAAAATATTTCGTGTAAATCATTATATACGGGCCGCCCATTGAATGCCCGGCCAGCACGTAAGGTGCCTGTTCGCCTGCATTTAACAATGCGAGATGCAGGTCCTCCGCGATGGTTTTCCCGTTTTGAGCTCCACCGCTCGGGTCGCTCCACATGATCCCAGCCCGGCTATAGGCACAGGCTCGCGTCACTTTCGCGATCTCGTCATGGACCGCTGACCAACTAAGAGCCTGACTCAAAAGACAACTATCGCGCGAGCCGCCTGATGGCAATCTGGATGCAGGCGAGC
>JBQTKC010000001.1:0-2304 GCA_052386575.1 Beijerinckiaceae bacterium | reverse complement strand
TAACGCAAAGGATAAACGACGATGCAGAAAAAGATCACCGATAGCAACCCGATTAAGACGGCAAGATAAAAGCCACAAGGTGCGGCCGGTTCGGTTTTGGTCGTAAGCATATGTCTGCACATTGTTTTTGAACAGCCTGCAACGGCACCACGCGAGGTGCCGAAGTGCTGCCTTGATCTCAAGAGCATTCAGAATCAAAGTTCCTGCATGTCACCGCGTGCACGTTGCGCTTTGGTGAGGCCGATCGAGAGCAGGTCCGAGCCATAATCGCTTAGAGAGCCGCTGCCGGACCTCCGAGGCCCGTCAAGGCTCGCGCGGCGCGCTTCACAATACACGCCAATTCTACAACGAATCGCAGGATTCGAGCGAGACGATGCGGGAGAGCTCAAGAAAAGCTCAAGGCAGGAAAGCAAGGCCTGGCACGTGCTCCCGGACTTCCCGGCGTCTACCTTCTAATGCAGCCAAAACTCGCCATCGAGCGCTTTGATCTCGGCCGGCTTGATCAGCTTCGAATGTCCCACCACCACGCTGTGCAGCGGCCCGTCCAGCTTTTCCCGCCAAAACCCCAAAAATTTGATCAGAACGGGAAACTCAGGCGCAAGATCGTAGTCTTGCCAGATATAGGACTGCAACAGACGCGGATGATCCGGCAAATGATAGAGAATTCGCGCGGTGGCGAGCCCGTATCCCGCAAGCTGCTTGATAAAATCAGGCGACGCCTTGTTGGTCTCTATCCTTTTGGTTGCGGACATGACCTAATCCTCCGAGCTGGTACTCGCCCAAAGCGAGTCCTCAATCGTTGACGCGCTCGTTCGAGAGTGACCTGCCTAACTTATTGGCATAGGCGATTCCGTTGCTGTGCCCATTTAATACGTGTTACGTTAAGACAGAATTGCGTCCAAAGCTTATGCAAGCCGTGCGCCGGAAAAAAATTCGCCAGTGTTGCCGCTTGGCCTCGTCCCGATCGAATACCGCGAAACAGGCGCGAAGCTTCGTTTGTATCGAACGCATTCGCGGAGCTGCAAGCCGTCAATTCAAGAAGATGTTACACCGCGGCGGCGACAAGTTCTCTCGCGCCCTACGGCGCGGCCGAACATCGCGAGTTTGTCCCGCCACGCAGCGCCACCGGCGCCCGCGGCTATGATTGGCGCGAACGAGCGACTTCAAGCCTTATCGGGAGTTCCGGCATGACCGCCATCACCATTGCTGGCGAGACGTTCAACGTTTTGGTCGAGGGCGACGAGAGCAAAGAAAATTTGATGCTCGCTCACCCGATGGGCACCAATCTTCATCTCTTCGACCGTCAAATTCCAGCTTTAGCCAAACATTTCCGGATCGTGCGCTATGATTCGCGCGGGCACGGCGCAAGCGTGGCCAATCAGGGACCCTATTCGGTCGAAGGTCTTGGCCGCGACGCGCTCGCCATCATGGATGCGCTCGGCATCGCAAGAACCCATTGGCTCGGCCTCTCGTTGGGCAGCATCGCCGGACTATGGCTGCTCGTCCACGCGCGGGAGCGCATCGGCCGGGCGGTGCTTGCCGGCGCCTCGGCGCAGATACCGGGTCCCGATCTCTGGAACAGCCGCATTCATTTGGCGCGGGATCGCGGCATGAATGGTGTCGCCACGGCGACCACTGATCGTTGGTTCACGAAAGCGTTCCGCGATGCCAATCCGGGAAAAGTCGACGCCGTGATGGAGATGATCCGGACGACGAAGCTCACCGGCTATCTCGCCGCTTGCGCCGCCGTCCGCGACATGGATATGCGCGAAGCGATTCGAAGCATAAAAAACAAGGTTCTGGTCATCAGCGGGCGAAACGATCTATCGACGCCGCCTGGGATGGGCGCCTTGATCGCCAGTTCCATCGAAGGCGCCAAATTCATCACGCTGGAAGCCTCGCATCTGTCGAATATCGAGGATGAAACGAATTTCACCAAGGCGGTGGCCGATTTCCTGACCGCTCCTGAAACTGCCGTGGCCAGGTCCTGACCGAGATTTGGCGCGTGGCCGGCGAAGCCAACCGCTATTTTGCCCGCGAGGAACCTTGGGCAAAACGGAAAACCGACCCCCCGCGGATGCAAACGATCCTTTATGTGACCGCCAATGTGTTGCGTATCATCGCGATCATGACGCAACCGTTCATGCCGGATTCGATGGAGAAGCTTCTCGGCCTTTTGGGCGTGCCCGCGAACGCACGAAATTTTGTTGACGCCGAGGCATGGAGCGGTCTCGTGGCGGGAACGGTTTTGCCCCCGCCCGCGCCGGTTTTTCCGCGCTACATCGACGCGGAAGTTGATTTGCT